>NZ_JBEXEX010000005.1:0-273651 GCF_040606445.1 Streptomyces sp. NPDC005408
ATGTGCGGCCGAGCCGCACATTTCAGCCCCGCCGGCGCTTGAGGCGCGGGGGTCGGGGGGCAGCGCCCTCGGTTACGGGAAGGGGCGGGGTGGGGTGGGGGCAAGGCCCGCCGCAGGCGCACCCCACCCGCACCGCACCCCCACCCCGCCACGCGTCAGGGCCGCAGCCGCAGTCCCCTCGGCGTGGCATGGAACCCCGCCACCTCAAGCGCGCGGCCCAGTGGCGACGTCAGCGCCGCTATGCCGTTGGTCCGCTCCACGGTGACCGTCCCCAGCGCCCCCGCCCGAGCCGCGTTCGCCAGCGCCCCCGCCGCCGCGTGCAGCGCAGGCGAGTCCGGGTCCGTCGCCCAGGCCAGCAGGGTCTTGCCGCCGCGCTCCATGTACAGGGTCAGCTCGCCGTCGACCAGGACGACCAGCGAGCCCGCCTTCCGGCCGGGCTTGTGGCCGGCGCCGGTCGGCGGCTCCGGCCAGGGCAGCGCCGCGCCGTACGCGTTGGCCGGATCGGCGGCGGCCAGCACCACGGCCTGCGGTGCCGTCTGCGTATCGGCCCGGTCCCGGGCCGCGGCCGCCGCCCGCAGCCGGTCGACCGCGCCGTCCATCGCGAACTGGGCCGCGCCCAGCCCCTCCACGACATAGCCGCGGCGCGCCTGACCGCTGTCCTCGAAGGCGGAGAGGATGCGGTACGTCGCCGAGAACCCGCCCTCCACACCCTCGGCCGCCACCGCGCCCCGGGTCACCACACCATGGCGGTCGAGCAGCGTGCGGGCGATGGCGTGCGCGCGGTGGGTCGGGTCGGGCTCGGTGCTGGGGAGCAGCGACCAGCGGCCGCTGACCGTCGGCGGGCCGGTACGGGACGCGGGGCGGGCCGCCGCCGTAAGGCTGCCGTACCGCCCGCGTGGCACGGTCCGTCTGGCCCGATGGGCCGTGGACCCGGCGGTGCGGCCCGAGCCGAGCAGCGAACGCAGTGGCGCCAGGCTGTCGTTGGTGAGCCGGCCCGACCAGGCCAGGTCCCAGACGGTGTCGGCCAGTTCGGGGTCGGTGGCGTCGGGGTGGGTGGTGGCCCGGACCTGGTCGGCGATCTGGCGGAAGAACAGTCCGTACCCGGGGGAGAGGGCGCTGAGGACCGACTCGTGGAGCGCGCTGAGCTCCAGGGGATGGGGCTGGGGAAGGAGGAGCGGGGCGGCGTCGGCGAGATAGAGGGAGATCCAGCCGTCCTTGCCCGGGAGCGAGCCCGCGCCCGCCCAGATGACCTCGCCCGTCGTGGTCAGTTCGTCCAGGAGGGCGGGCGCGTAACCGGAGACTCGGGACGGGAGGATCAGTTTCTCCAGGGCGGATGCGGGGACCGCGGCCCCCTGGAGCTGCTCGATCGCGCGGGCCAGTCCGTCGATGCCGCGCAGGCTGTTGCTGCCCAGGTGCTGCCATTGCGGGAGGAAGGTGGCGAGGGCGGCGGGCGGGACCGGCTCCAGCTCCTGGCGCAGCGCGGCCAGCGAACGGCGCCGCAGTCTGCGCAGCACCGTCGCGTCGCACCACTCCTGGCCGATGCCGGAGGGGTGGAACTCGCCCTGAACAACCCGTCCGTTCGCGGCGAGCCGCTGCAGGGCGCCGTCGGTGACCGCGGCGCCGAGGCCGAAGCGGGCCGCTGCCTGGGTCGAGGTGAAGGGACCGTGGGTTCGCGCGTACCGGGCCAGCAGGTCGCCGAGCGGGTCCTTGACCGGCTCGGTGAAGGCCTCCGGAACGCCGACCGGGAGCGCTGTGCCGAGCGCGTCCCGCAGCCGGCCCGCGTCCTCGATCGCCGCCCAATGGTCAGCGCCCGCAATCCGGACCCGGATGGCCCGGCGCGACGCGGCCAGATCCTGGGGCCACTTCTCCTCGCCGCCGCGCTCCGCCAACTCGGCGTCGGTCAGCGGGCCGAGCATCCGCAGCAGGTCGGCCACGCCCTCGGCGTCCTTGATCCGGCGGTCCTCGGTGAGCCACTGCAACTCACGCTCCAGCTCGGCCAGCACCTCCGGGTCGAGCAGCTCGCGCAGCTCGGCCTGGCCGAGGAGTTCGGCGAGCAGCCGCGAGTCCAGGGAGAGGGCCGCGGCCCGCCGTTCGGCGAGCGGTGAGTCACCCTCGTAGAGGAACTGCGCGACGTAACCGAACAGCAGCGAACGGGCGAAGGGGGACGGCTCGGGTGTGGTGACCTCGACGAGGCGGACGCGGCGGGACTCGATGTCGCCCATCAGGTCCGTGAGCCCCGGTACGTCGAAGACGTCCTGGAGGCACTCGCGGACCGCTTCGAGGACGATGGGGAAGGAGCCGAACTCGCTCGCAACCTGGAGTAGTTGGGCAGCGCGCTGGCGCTGCTGCCACAGCGGGGTGCGCTTGCCCGGATTGCGCC
Source organism: Streptomyces sp. NPDC005408 (assembly GCF_040606445.1). Lineage (NCBI taxonomy): Bacteria > Bacillati > Actinomycetota > Actinomycetes > Kitasatosporales > Streptomycetaceae > Streptomyces > Streptomyces sp. NPDC005408. The sequence goes on from NZ_JBEXEX010000005.1 coordinate 2,381, forward strand.
GGGGCAGCAGCAGCGCACGCGCGGCGCACTCGCGGAAGCGGGAGGCGAAGAGCGCGGAGCCGCCCACCTGGTCGGTGACGATCTGATTGATCTCGCCCTTGTCGAAGACGGCGTCGGCCGCGCCGACCGGGGCCTGCTCGCTGTCGTACGTGGTGTCGAGATGGACCGGGTCCTGGTCCAGCAGATCCAGGCCCATCAGATCGGCGTCGGGCAGCCGCAGCACGATGCCGTCGTCGGCGTGCATGACCTGTGCGTCCATTCCGTACCGCTCGGCCAGGCGGGCGCCGAGCGCCAACGCCCAAGGAGCGTGCACCTGGGCGCCGAAGGGGGAGTGGATGACGACCCGCCAGTCGCCCAGCTCGTCGCGGAAACGCTCGACCAGGATCGTGCGGTCGTCGGGGACGTGGCCGCAGGCGCGGCGCTGCTCGTCGAGATAGGCGAGGACGTTGTCGGCGGCCCAGGCGTCGAGGCCGGCTGCCAGCAGACGGAGGCGGGCGTCCTCGGGAGTGAGCCCGCCGACCTCGCGCAGGAACGCACCCACCGCTCGGCCCAGCTCCAGCGGGCGGCCCAGTTGGTCGCCCTTCCAGAACGGGAGGCGGCCGGGCACCCCGGGGGCGGGGGAGACGAGCACCCGGTCGCGGGTGATGTCCTCGATCCGCCAGGAGGTGGTGCCGAGCGTGAAGACATCACCCACCCGGGACTCGTACACCATCTCCTCGTCGAGCTCGCCGACCCGGCCGCCGCCCTTCTTCGGGTCCGCGCCGGCGAGGAAGACGCCGAACAGGCCGCGGTCCGGAATCGTGCCGCCGGAGGTGACCGCGAGCCGCTGCGCCCCCGGCCGGCCCGTGACCGTACCCGCGACGCGGTCCCACACCACGCGCGGGCGCAGCTCGGCGAAGGCGTCGGAGGGATAGCGCCCGGCGAGCATGTCGAGGACGGCGGTGAAGGCCGACTCGGGCAGCGAGGCGAAGGGTGCCGCCCTGCGCGCCAGCGCCAGCAGATCGTCGACCTGCCAGGTGTCCAGGGCGACCATCGCGACCAGCTGCTGGGCCAGCACATCCAGCGGGTTGGACGGGATGCGCAGCGCCTCGATGGAGCCGCTGCGCATCCGCTCGGTCACGACGGCCGACTGCACCAGATCGCCGCGGTACTTGGGGAAGACGACGCCCGTGGAGACCGCGCCCACCTGGTGTCCCGCCCGGCCGACCCGCTGCAGCCCGGATGCGACGGACGGGGGCGACTCGACCTGCACCACCAGATCCACCGAGCCCATGTCGATGCCCAGCTCCAGGCTGGAGGTGGCGACGACGGCGGGCAGCCGGCCCGCCTTCAGATCTTCCTCGACCAGGGCGCGCTGCTCCTTGGAGACCGAGCCGTGGTGGGCGCGGGCGAGGAGCGGCGGTGCTCCTTGCGCGGCTCCGGACTGCCCCATGACCTCGGCCGGTGGCGGACCATCGGGCATCGGCGCTCCGGTGGCCCGTTCGTACGCGATCTCGTTGAGGCGATTGCACAATCGCTCCGCCAGGCGGCGGGAGTTGGCGAAGACGATCGTGGAGCGGTGCGCCTGGACGAGGTCGGCGATCTTCTCCTCGACATGCGGCCAGATCGAGGGCTTCTCACCGTTGTCCGACTCGGATGCGGGCGAGCCGCCCAACTCACCCAGATCCTCGACCGGCACGACCACCGAGAGGTCGAACTCCTTGCCCGAGGGCGGCTGGACGATCTCCACCCGGCGCTGCGGTGACAGATAGCGCGCCACTTCGTCCACCGGCCGCACGGTCGCCGACAGGCCGATCCGCCGGGCCGGGTGCGGCAGCAGCTCGTCGAGCCGCTCCAGGGATACGGCGAGATGCGCCCCCCGCTTGGTCCCCGCGACGGCGTGAACCTCGTCAAGGATTACCGTCTCGATGCCCGACAGTGCGTCCCGCGCCGAGGAGGTGAGCATCAGGAACAGCGACTCGGGAGTCGTGATCAGGATGTCCGGCGGCTTGGTGGCCAGCGACCGCCGCTCGGCGGCCGGGGTGTCTCCTGATCGGATGCCGACGCGCACATCCGGCTCCGGCAGCCCCAATCGCACGGACTCGTGGCGGATACCGGTCAGCGGACTGCGGAGATTGCGCTCGACGTCGACGGCGAGAGCCTTGAGCGGAGACACGTACAGAACGCGGCAGCGCATCTTCGGGTCCGCGGGATGGGGCGCGGACGCCAGCCGGTCCAGGGCGGCGAGGAACGCGGCCAGGGTTTTGCCGGAGCCCGTCGGGGCCACGACCAGCACGTCCGAGCCCTCCCCGATGGCCTGCCAGGCCCCCTCCTGCGCGGCGGTGGGCGCGCTGAAGGCTCCCGTGAACCATCTCCGGGTCGCGGGAGAGAAGGAGTCGAGCGCTGAAGCCGTCATGCACCCCATCGTGCACCGCACCACTGACAACGCGGGCTCCGCGGCCCCGGCGCGGTGGAAGCAGGCACAGTCGCGGTGACAGCACCCGCCCATCTATCCCTTATGGCACGGAATGCAACGGTCGGACCGGTGGAGCCCGTCCGGCAATTTTCGCGGCCGGGCCGGTTTAATTCTGGATGCTTCCAGAAGAATATTGGATCTTGCTAAAGTTATCGTGCTGGGCTTGTAGGCTTGGAGGGGCGATGGGTCGGGTCTTCATCTCGTACAGTCACGTCGATAAATTGTATGCGGAGCGAGTCATTCGGCAGCTCAGGTCGGCTCGCTTCGACGTAGTTGTGGACCAGGACGCCCTGCAGGCCGGCCAGGAATGGCGCACCGAACTGTTCCGGCTGATCAGGTCTTCGCAGGCAATCCTCGTGATTCTCACCGAGGCTGCGCGCACTTCCGAAGAAGTGGCGTCGGAATGGGCCTATGCCCTGGGGGTCGGCGTTCCGGTGTTCCCGCTTCGTTTTGAAGTGACCTCTCGCCCGTCGCGGCTCGACCAGTTGCACGGATTTGATTTCCGTCGGCACTCGGCGCCCTGGGGTGATTTGATCAAGACACTGCACTTTCTGCCGCCCGCCCCTCAGGAGTTCACCGAAGGGTTGGAGGAGGTGCAGAGTACGGCTCAGCAGATTCGCGCAAATCTCGACTTCCAGAGCAACAGGTGTTTTCAGCACATCGTCAGTCAGTCGTTACGCGAAATGGGAAGTCAGCTCCAGTCGATCGGGGGCGGCTCGCAGTACATGGTGCCGGCCACCCAGTACCCGTTCTATCTGATTTCTGCCCAGAATGTCCTGCGTGCGCGTGTCAAGGCGCTGGCCCTGGTGGATCAAGAGGAATTATTCTGGCAGCAGGGGGTCGGGAGGGTCATCAACGAAAGCGCTCAACCGGAGAGCGTTCGGGTATTCGCGTTCACGTCGCCCGGCGATTTTCATCGAATGTTCGAGACGTTGACGTACTATGCCGCCATTTACCGAGTGTATGCCATCAGCTATGAGCACTTGGTGGCGAAATTCAGCGCCTTCGGCAAGGATTTTTCGATCATCGAGGCGGATGGTGACCGAGTTCTCGGCAGCTATGCCGGTCCCGTGGGAGAGAAGGTAATACGCTTTTCTGCCGATGTCGACGAAGTCATCGATCATGAACGCGCATTGGATAGGATTGTTTCCGTGGCGCGCCAGATCGTCCCGGATGATCGAGGGAAAGTTGTGGCTGCGAGTAAGCAGATTTTCGAAGACTGGAAGCTTTCACCGCTCATGCTCAAAACGGCAGAGATGTCGCTGTACATCGCGATCGACGACTATGACGAGTTCGAAGAGCGGCATGCCTACTATGTCGAGATGATGGCCGAGATGCTCGCCGTCTTCCGCTCTCGGCGCGGCGGCAGGTATTCACGGGACCATGAACGGTGCCAGGCGCTGGAACTCGGTGCCGGGACAGGGATCTTCACCCGCCGTCTCGCGAATGAACCCGACGTCGAATGCGTCGCGGTCGAGATCGACTTTGCGTGCAGCAACAAACTGGAGCGCAATCTGCGCGCCCAGCCGAACGCGGTCGCGGTGAATGCAGACAGTCGCACCTACCGGGAGGGCAGTGAGGGCGGGCGTTTCCAGTTCATCTTCTCCTCCTTCGCCGATCACCACATCAAGCTGGAAGACAAGAGTCGCTACTTCGAGAACATCAAGAACAATCTGGCGCCCGGCGGACGGATCATCGTCGGCGACGAGTTCCTTCCGGAATACGATCCGGACGACGTCGAAGCCTGGCAGGCGGCCCTGCGCGGTTACCACGGGCACATCATCGAATTCGCTGCCGCTCGCGCTGCCGAGCACGAGAGCCGTGGAGAAAGCGAGGAGGCTCGTGCGCACCTGGAACTGATCAAGCTGGAGTCCGCCGCACTTGAATCCGGCCTCGCCAAGCAGGGTGACTTCAAGCTGTCACGTTGTCTGTACGAGCAGATTCTGAAAGAGCAGGGATTCCAATTCCGGGCGAAGAAGATCGGCCCTCTGGACGATGACTCGGTGGGGGGAATCTACGTGTACGAGTTGTGGCTGGACTGATACGTGGGTCGACGCGTCAGCCGGGATATCGGTCAACCCGTCAGTCGGTCGCGTGACCGTGCGCCCTTAGCGTCCGCAGCGCCTCGATCGTCACGATCGGCCGGGCCTCCAGAGCCGTGCCCGGGGCCCATTGACGCCAGTTGAGCGGCCAGCCGCCGTCCTCGCGTTGCTCGCTCGCCAGATGCTCCAGCGAGAGCGCCATCTCCTCGTCCGTGAACCAGCGGCGGGCGAGCGACTGCGGGGTACGGGCGTAGTTGTACGGGAAATGGTGCTCGCCCGCCGCATAGCCGGGCGCGACCGGGTAGTCCTCGAGCCGTCCCGGGTCTAGGACCGCCAGGTGCTGTTCGCGCACCAGCCGTCCCAGCCGGTCCGCCGCGGTCTCGGCTCGCGAGCGGTCCGGCACCCCGTCCAGGAAGGCCACCGCGGCCTCGATCTCGTACGGATGCGACTTCTCAAGACCCTCGACGGCGGCCCAGCAGAAGTCCGTGGCCCGGAACAGCCATGCGTGCCACACCTGATTGCGGTGCAGCAGCCCGACCACCGGGCCCGTCGCGAGCAGCTCGCTCGGTGGGTCGTCGACGATCGGGATGAAGGGGGCGGCCGGATAGCCGCGCTGGGAGGGGTGGATGGCGGGCAGCGCACCGTCGTGCGTCGACACGTCGGTCAGGTAGCGGCACATCCGCTCCACACGTAGTCCGCTGCAGCGGCCGATGGAGTCGAGGATGCGCAGGGCGTGCGCGGTGTGCAGCGGCTGGCTGACCGGGCCGCGCAGATCGGGTTCGAGGGCGTGGCCGTAACCGCCGTCCTCGTTGAGGTACGCGGCCAGGGCGGTCTCCACGGTGTCCGAGCCGCCGCCCAGGAAGTGGTAAGCGAACCTCCGCTGCTCCAGCACGCGGGCGGTCAGCCAGATGAAGTGCTCAGCACGGGCGAGTGGAGACGCGAGCGAGGGCGCGGGGGTTGCTCCGGTTCCAGCCATGTTCTGACCGTAGGGCGGAAAGGGCTTTCGGCAAGCGGGACGGACAAGGCTGCACCCCAGGGGCGGGATACTGACGTCATGCGGTTGACGATTTTCTGGGAGCGGATGGCGGATCACTTCGGTCAGGCCTACGCGGACTCCTTTGCGCGCGACCATGTGATGGCCGAGCTCGGGGGCCGTACGGTGCATCAGGCCCTGGCCGACGGCTGGGAGACGAAGGACGTGTGGCGCGGGGTCTGCGCGGCGGTAGGCGTCCCGGCCGAGAAGCGGTGACACCGGCAGCGGCCTGAGGGCGGGACGGGCCATGAGGCCCGGGGCCGGGGGACCGGTAATGGCACCTGTAGGCGACACTGGCCGGGTGGCCCAGACCGACAAGACCGAGCAGGACATGGCCGAGCCGGATGTGACCGCCGAGGACACCACCGCTCAGGACGCTGCTGCGCAGAACGCGACCGCTCCGTACGCGAGCACTCAGGACGCCCGCTCAGACGCGAGCACTCAGGGGGCGCGCGCTTCGGATGCGAGCACTCGGGACGCGAGCACTCCGGACGCCGGCGCTCGAGACACGACTGCTCACGACGCGCCCCCGCCGAACACACCGCCCCCCGCACCCGGGGCCGGATCCTTCGGCCCGGTACGTATGCCCCGCTGGCTGCCGCGCGCCATGGTGCTCGGACTGGCGCTCTACGCCTGCTTCCAGCTGGGCAGTTGGGCGTTCCACCAGCTCATCGGGCTGCTGATCAACATCCTGATCGCCTTCTTCCTGGCTCTGGCGATCGAACCGGCGGTAGGCAGGATGTCGGCGCGCGGCATGCGCCGCGGCCTCGCCACCTTCCTGGTCTTCTTCGCGGTGTTCATCGCGACCGCCGGCTTCATCGTCCTGCTCGGCTCGATGCTGGCCGGACAGATCGTCGACATGGTCGAGGGCTTCCCCAAGTACCTCGACTCCGTGATCCGCTGGATCAACGACACCTTCCACACCGAGCTCTCGCGCGTGGAGATACAGGACAGCCTGCTGCGCTCGGACTGGCTGCGGAAGTACGTCCAGAACAGCGCGAGCGGTGTCCTGGACATCTCCGCCACCGTGCTCGGCGGGCTCTTCAAACTGCTGACGATCTTCCTGTTCTCGTTCTACTTCGCGGCCGACGGGCCACGGCTCCGCCGCGCGCTCTGCTCCGTACTGCCGCCGGCCAAGCAGACCGAGGTGCTGCGCGCCTGGGAGATCGCCGTCGACAAGACGGGCGGATATCTCTACTCGCGCGGTCTGATGGCCCTGATCTCCGGTATCGCGCACTACATCCTGCTGGAGATCCTGGGCGTGCCGTACGCCCCGGCGCTCGCCGTCTGGGTCGGGCTGGTCTCGCAGTTCATCCCGACCATCGGTACGTATCTGGCGGGCGCGCTGCCCATGCTGATCGCGTTCACGATCAACCCCTGGTACGCGGTGTGGGTGCTCGGATTCGTCGTGATCTACCAGCAGTTCGAGAACTATGTGCTCCAGCCCAAGCTCACCGCCAAGACGGTCGACATCCATCCCGCGGTGGCCTTCGGCTCGGTCGTCGCGGGCACGGCGCTGCTGGGGGCGGTCGGCGCGCTGATCGCGATTCCGGCAGTCGCCACACTCCAGGCCTTCCTGGGCGCCTATGTGAAGCGGTACGCGGTGACCGACGACCCGCGCGTCCACGGCCACCGGCGGCGTGACGGGGGCCAGGCGCTCGTCCGGCTGCGCGGCGTACTGCGCGACAGGAGCGGGCGCGGGAGGGGCGAGGGCGGACAGGACGCCGTGTCCGGGGCCGCAGAGACCTCCGGGGCCTCCCGGACTGCCGGGACTGCCGCGACCTCCGGGACCGGCGACCGGTCCTGAGGCGCACGCGCGGGCGCCTCGCGTGGTGTGCTTGACACCAAAATCGAACATCCATTCTTATGGGATTCCGGCCCCAGGTTTCCCAGCGGTTTGCCAGAGTTATCCACAGGCTGGACGGACGCCGGGGCCCATTGTCAGTGGCAGGGGTTAGCGTCTTTGACGTGAAGCGATCGACTCAAGCAAATCGGGTGGAACCCATGGCAGGAACCGACCGCGAGAAGGCGCTCGACGCCGCGCTCGCACAGATTGAACGGCAATTCGGCAAGGGCGCGGTGATGCGCCTCGGCGAGCGGCCGAACGAGCCCATCGAGGTCATCCCCACCGGGTCGACCGCGCTCGACGTCGCGCTCGGCGTCGGCGGCCTGCCGCGCGGCCGTGTGGTGGAGGTGTACGGCCCGGAGGCCTCCGGTAAGACGACCCTCACGCTGCACGCCGTGGCCAATGCCCAGAAGGCCGGCGGCTCGGTGGCCTTCATCGACGCCGAGCACGCCCTCGACCCCGAGTACGCGAAGAAGCTCGGCGTCGACATCGACAACCTCATCCTGTCCCAGCCGGACAACGGCGAGCAGGCGCTCGAGATCGTCGACATGCTCGTCCGCTCCGGCGCCCTCGACCTGATCGTCATCGACTCCGTGGCGGCCCTGGTGCCGCGCGCGGAGATCGAGGGCGAGATGGGCGACTCGCACGTGGGTCTGCAGGCGCGACTGATGAGCCAGGCGCTCCGGAAGATCACCAGCGCGCTGAACCAGTCGAAGACCACCGCGATCTTCATCAATCAGCTCCGCGAGAAGATCGGCGTGATGTTCGGCTCGCCGGAGACCACGACCGGTGGCCGCGCGCTGAAGTTCTACGCCTCGGTGCGGCTCGACATCCGCCGTATCGAGACTCTGAAGGACGGCACCGACGCGGTCGGCAACCGCACCCGCGTCAAGGTCGTGAAGAACAAGGTCGCGCCGCCCTTCAAGCAGGCCGAGTTCGACATCCTCTACGGCCATGGCATCAGCCGCGAGGGCGGTCTGATCGACATGGGCGTGGAGCACGGCTTCGTCCGCAAGGCGGGCGCCTGGTACACGTACGAGGGCGACCAGCTCGGCCAGGGCAAGGAGAACGCCCGCAACTTCCTGAAGGACAACCCCGATCTCGCCAATGAGATCGAGAAGAAGATCCTTGAGAAGCTGGGCGTCGGCGTGAGGCCGGAGGCCCTGGCGGCCGAGCCGGGCGCGGATGCCGCCGGTGCGGCAGCTCCGGCCGAGGACGCGGCGAAGTCGGTGCCCGCGCCCGCCTCCAAGGCCAAGTCGGCCAAGACGGCGGCGGCCAAGGGCTAGCCATGGCCGGGCGAACCGAATGGCCGGGCGACAGCGCCTCCTCGTCGAGGGCCGAGAAGGAGCTGTCGCCCCAGGATCCGGCGGAGCGGGCGCGGGCGATCTGCCTGCGCCTGCTCACCGGGACTCCGCGTACCCGTAAGCAACTCGCGGACGCGCTGCACAAGCGTGAGATCCCCCCGGAGGTGGCCGAGGAGATCCTCTCCCGCTTCGAGGACGTGGGACTGATCAACGACGCGGCCTTCGCGGACGCGTGGGTGGAGTCCCGGCACCACGGCCGGGGCCTGGCCCGGCGGGCGCTTGCGCGGGAGCTGCGCACCAAGGGAGTGGACCCCGCCCTGATCGATGAGGCGGTCGGGCAGCTCGACTCCGACCAGGAGGAGGAGACGGCGCGCGAACTGGTCGCCCGCAAACTCCGCTCGACGCAGGGCCTGGACCGCGACCGCCGCCTGCGCCGCCTGGCGGGCATGCTGGCCCGCAAGGGCTACCCGGAGGGCATGGCCCTCAGGGTGGTCAAGCGCGCCCTGGAGGAAGAGGGCGAGGACGTGGGGGACTTGCCGGAGGAGGACGGGGTCTAGCGTCGCCGGGGGCGCGGTAGGGGGCCTGCGCCGAGCTGCGGCACGCGACCGGGGGCGTGCGGCCGGGGGCATGCGGCCCGCTGCCGTCCCGGCCGGTGGCGGCACGGCAGCTGCGACGCGCATGCGTGCCCTGCCGAGGCAGGCGGTATCGGGGCCCGGATTGGCGGCGGCGGCCCGCTGACGTTCCGGACGGTGCGGCACGGCAGCCGCCGCCGGGCAGGCGGGCCCTGGCCGGGGCAACGCCGTACCACGGCCTCGGCCTTGCTCGGGCACCCTGCCGCGATGCACTTCCGGGCGCTCGCGACACGTCTGCGAACCGCCGTCGGCGTACCCCGGCCAGCCCCGGCCGCGCAGCTGCGATGGGCGTCGTGTGCTCGTCGTCATGGCCGCGCCCACCCAGGGCCGGACAGTGACTGCCCCCGGCGCCGTGACGCATGCCTGCGTCAAGCCGGACGCGTCACCCCTCCACCGGCAGGCCCGCAGACTTCCATGCCTGGAAGCCGCCGATCAGGTCCGTCGCGCGGTGCAGGCCCAGTTGGCGCAGCGACACCGCCGCCAGCGACGAGGCGTAGCCCTCGTTGCAGATCACCACGACCCGCAGATCGTGGCTCACCGCCTCCGGTGCGCGGTGGCTGCCCTGGGGGTCCAGGCGCCACTCCAGTTCGTTGCGTTCCACGACCAGCGCACCCGGGATCAGGCCGTCCCGCTCGCGCAGTGCCGCGTACCGGATGTCGACCAGGAGCGCGCCGTCCGCGGCGGCGTCGAAGGCCTCCTTCGGCTCGACGCGGTCGAGGTCCTCGCGGACCCGTTCCAGAAGTTCGTCGATCCCCACCTGCTCGCTCACTGCCAGTCCCCCGGACGCTCGACCTGCTCAAGACGGAGTACCGCGCCGGACCGGCTGAAGCGGCGGATCAGCGGCAGCGGCGGATAGTACGCATGCACCGAGACGACGTGCTCGGCGGACTCGTTCAGCACCTCGTGCACATGGTGCTTCCCGAAGGCCCGGCCGTTGCCCGGCCCCAACTGCCGTTCGCGGTCCACCCCTTCGTTCAGCTCCAGGGTCTTCCAGCCGCTCGCGGGCAGGCGCACGGCGAGGGAGTTCTCCTTCAGCTCGCCGACGCCCGTGGCGAACGCGCCGTGCGACTCGGCGTGGTCGTGCCAGCCGGTGCCCGTGCCCGGGGGCCAGCCGATCAGCCAGGCCTCACTGCCGCCGGGGCCTTCGAGCCGTACCCAGGTACGGCCCTCGGGATCGAGCGGGAGCGAGGCGATGAGTTCCTTGTCGGCGGCGGAGCGCCGTACGAAGTCGAGCAGCTCGGCGGCTGTCGGCGCGCTCGAGTCACGGGTGGCGACAGATGTGGAGTCAGACTGCGCGGCGACAGGCTGGGACACGGAAACCGTCCTGGAAGTTCGCGGGGAAGCGCGCCGCCTGAGCAGGCCACAGCGCGCGGGGAGGGCGAATTCAGCAGGACGGACGACACACGCAGCCTGCGTAGCGGACGAGGTCCATATGGACCCTCCGCCACAGGCGCACATCGGTGTCAGTCACGCTCCGGAGTACACCATGTGCGCCTGCGGGGGTCAATTGATGTCCGCAGTACGGTCACTGTGCACCGTTGACGGAGCGCCGCCGCGCGCCGAGTCCGCCGCCGAGTACAGCTCAGCCGGCCGCACCCCCGCGAACGACGCGACAAGGTGTCCGTCGGGGCGCACCAGCAGCACTGTGTGCGCCGAAGCCCCTGGGTAGCCCTCCGTGACGAGCAGTTCCGCCCGCACCGGCAGTGCGGTGACCGCCGCCGCCAGCCGCGGCATCACGCCCGCGCTCACCCAGTGCCGCCGGTCCCACACCCCCGTGCCCGGTGCGACGAGGATCACGAGCAGCTGCCCCTGCCCCAGCCGGTCTCTCAGACGTGCGCTCGTCCCGTCCGGCGCGGTCACCCGCACATCCGCGACGGGCGCGCCCGCCTCCGTACCGACGAGGGTCTGCGAAGGGGCGTATTCGGGTGCCAGGGGGGAGTGCGTGTATACGGGGGGCGCGCCCAGCGGGCCGTACCCCAGATGGCCGTCCGTCAGAAGGATGTCGTGCCCTCGCGCGGTACCAGGAAGGTACGTACGAAGTGCGCTGCCACCCCGCAGTATCGGCAGCGACTGGTCGGCGGCGCGCAGCCGCGAGGCGACGGCCGCCCGCCGCTCCGCCTGATAGCTGTCGAGCAGCGGCTCGCACGGGCCGTGGTGCCAGCTGTGCGCCAGCTTCCACGCCAGGTTGTCCGCGTCCCGAAGCCCTTCGTCGAGCCCCTGGGTGCCGAGCGCCCCCAGTAGATGCGCCGCGTCGCCCGCGAGGAAGGCCCGGTCGACGCGCCAGCGCCGGGCGAGCCGGTGGTGCAAGGTGTAGACGCCGGTGTCGAGGAGTTCGTACGGAGGTGTCTGGCCGCACCAGCCGGCCAGGGTGTCCCGCAGACGCGCGACCAGGGAGTCGGGGGTGACCAGTTCACCTCGGGGCGGCAGCAGCCAGTCCAGCCGCCATACGCCGTCCGGCAGCGGCCGGGCGGTGACCTCGTCGCCACCGGTGCGCCAGGGCGGCTGACGGTGCAACAACGCCTCGTCGGGCCAGGGGAGTTCAGCGCGCAGGGCGGCGACCGCATGCCGTTCCACCGCCGTACGCCCCGGGAAACGGATGCCGAGGAGCTTGCGGATCGTCGACCTCGCGCCGTCGCACCCGACCAAGTGGCTTCCGCGCCACCATGTGGCCGCGGGCCCGCGGGTGTGCACGCTGATGCCGCTCGCGTCCTGCTCCAGGGAGTCGACGCGACTCTCCGGGACAAGCTGGATCAGCCTCTGTCCGGCGACGGCGTCCCGCAGGCCGCGCGCGAGGGCGTGCTGGGGGATGTGCAGCGGCGCGGGGGCGGTCTCGTCGCCGAGGGGGAGCTGCCGTACATCCTGCCGTCGGCGCATCGAGCGCCAGCCGGCCCAACGGGCCCCCTCGTCACGGACAGTGGCGCAGCCGAGCCGTTCCACCATGGCCGCCATGTCGGAGCGCAGTACGACGGTGCGAGCGGGGCGAGGCTCGTCCTTGCCGGCGCCTTCGTCGAGTACGACGGAGGGCACGCCTTGCTGCGCCAAGGCCAGCGCGAGCGCGAGCCCGACGGGCCCGGCGCCGACGATGATCACCGGGTCCACGGCGTGACTCCTTCTGGCTTGCTGACGGAACGAAAGATAGCAAGGGGAGCCCGGTGCACGATCACAGAACGTATGCAACCCACTGCACCTGCCCGCGTCAAGCGACGAAGGAACGCGACGTTGGTCGGCTTTGCATGGCCGAGGGTGCGCGGCAGCCTCCTGCGCCGGGTTCAATTGCGGATGCCACCGAGGTATGACGGCGACGAGCTCTGTGAGCGCGCGCCTGCTGCTGACAACGGCAGACATTTCGAGTCAGTGAACCTTTTCAGCGTTGCCGCTCCAAAGTGGAGATGGCTGCGGCGATTGGCGTCATTCGGTTTGGGCTGCTGCGTGACCTGCGGAAGATGTGCCAGGACTTCAGCCGTGCCATGCCTCGTTCTACGTGTGCCACGGCCTGGGCCAGGGCGCGGTTGACCGTGCGCTGGGTCGGGTTGGCGAACCGGAGGCGGCCGAGGGAAAGCCCGTTTCCCGGTGCAGCGATGCGGCTCTGGCTAAAGGCTGTGAATCAGGGAATGGGAATCGAAGCCGTGTCTGCTATTTGTGATTTCGATGTCCCGTCGTGCGGCTTGGGTCAGGGTTACGGCGGGTGACGGCCGATGGGGAACGCTTTCGACCACGACGATCATCTGGCCCACAAGACGTTGACCCTGTGCCCCTTGGGCAGCCGGACGGCGACGAGAAGTCGACCTGCGGCTGCGGGGGTGGCTTCCGCCGTCCTGGAGTCTCGTCGACCACGATGGCAGCACGCCTTGCTGCGCAAGAGCCACAGTGTCACCGGGACGCGGCGAGGGGCGGTGGCCTCGCGGCCACCGCCCCTCGCTGGTCGAGCATCCGATGAACCGTCAGGTGCTGCGGCCGTCATCCTTCTTGACGCCGGGCTCGGCGATGGGCTCCTCGGCACCGGCCAGGTCGGCGCTGAGCACCGCGCCTGTGCTCCTCTTGGCACGTCGCAGCCTGCCCTCCAGCCACGACGCGAAGGTCGTGAGCATCAGGTTGAGGATGATGTAGATCACCGCGACGACGATGAAGCTGGGGATGACGTTCGCGTAGTTTGCGGCGAGCGTGCCCCTGGAGTTGAGCAGTTCCGTGAAGGCCAGAATCGCGCCGCCGAGAGCGGTGTCCTTGACGATGACGACGAGCTGGCTGACCAGGGCAGGCAGCATCGCCGTCACGGACTGCGGAAGCAGCACGCTCGTCATGGTCTGGCCCTTGCGCAGGCCGATCGCCTTGGCGGCTTCCGTCTGCCCCTTCGGCAGCGACAGGATGCCGGCCCGGACGATCTCTGCCAGGACGGACGCGTTGTACAGAACGAGGCCGGTGACCACGGCGTACAGCGGACGGACGTCACTGCTGATGGCGTCGGAGTTCGCGTAGAGCTCGTTCGCGAACAGCATCAGGAGGAGGACCGGAATGGCGCGGAAGAACTCCACCACCACCGCGGCCGGGCCTCTGACCCAGCGGTGATCGGACAGCCGGGCGATGCCGAAGACAGCGCCCAGCGGCAGGGCAATGACCATCGCAAGGGCCGCTGCCTTCAGCGTGTTGACGAGGCCTGGCAACAGGTAGGTCGTCCACGCTTGGCTCTCGGTGAAGGGCTTCCACAGGGACCATTCGAACTGTCCCTCGTCGGCCATGACGCTGTAGGCCCACCAGATCCCCAGCCCGAGAAGGACCAGGAAGACGACCGTGTAGATGACGTTGCGGAGCTTTGCGCGGGGCCCCGGAGCGTCATAGAGAACGGAGGTCATCGCTTCACCGCCACACGCTTGGCGACCCAGCCGAGGAAGAGACCGGTGGGAAGGGTCAGAACCACGAAGCCGAAAGCGAAGATCGCCGAGATGAGCACCAGCTGGGCTTCGTTCTCGATCATCTCCTTCATGAGCAGAGCCGCCTCCGCCACACCGATCGCCGCTGCGACCGTGGTGTTCTTGGTCAGAGCGATCAGCACGTTGGTGAGCGGACCGACGACCGAGCGGAACGCCTGCGGAAGGACGATGCTCGTCAGCACCTGGGTGAAGCTCAGCCCGATGGCCCGCGCCGCCTCCGCCTGACCGACCGGCACCGTGTTGATACCGGACCGCACGGCCTCGCAGACGAAGGCCGCGGTGTACGTGGAGAGTCCGAGCACGGCCAGCCGGAAGGCCTTCAAGTCGAAGTCGTCCGCCGCGCCCAGGGTCATGCCGAAGACGTTGGCGAGACCCAGCGAGGAGAAGACGATGATGACCGTCAAGGGGATGTTCCGGACTACGTTCACATAGACCGTGCCGAAAGCACGCATCAGAGGAACGGGGCACACCCGCATCGCGGCAAGAATGGTTCCCAGTACCAAGGAGCCGATTCCCGAGAGGACGGTGAGTTTCACCGTCATCCAGAACGCCCCGAGCAAGTCATAGCCTTCAAGAAAGTCGAACACGATCTCCCGCGCTTCCGCGTGTAGGAGGGCGCGGCGCGCCGCCGTCAGTCGCGGCGCGCCTGGTCAGCCCCGCTTCACTTGACGATGTTGCCGATCTTGGGGGCCGGCTCGTTCTTGTAGTTGGCAGGGCCGAAGTTGTCCGCCACGGCCTTGTCCCAGGCCTTGTCCTTGACCATCTTCTCCAGGGCGGCGTTGATCTTGTCGACCATCGCCTTGTCGCCCTTCTTGACGCCGATGCCGTAGTTCTCGTTGCTCAGCTTCAGACCGGCGAGCTTGAACTTGCCCTTGTACTGGTCCTGCGCCGCGAAGCCGGCCAGGATCGAGTCGTCCGTGGTCAGTGCGTCGACGGCACCGCTCTGGAGGCCAGCCAGGCACTCCGAGTACGTGCCGACCTGCTGCAGCTGGGCCTTCGGCGCGAAGTCGTTCTTGACGTTCTGCGCGGACGTCGAGCCGGTGACCGAGCAGAGCTTCTTGCCGTTGAGGTCCTCGCCCTTGGCGACGTTTTCGTCGGACCGGATCAGCAGGTCCTGGTGGGCGAGCAGGTAGGGGCCGGCGAAGTCGACCTTCTGCTTGCGCTCGTCGTTGATCGAATACGTGGCGGCGATGAAGTCCACGTCACCGCGCTCGAGCGCGGTCTCGCGGTCGGCGCTCTTCGTCTCCTTGAACGTGATGTCCTTGGCGTCGTAGCCGAGCTCCTTCGCGACGTACGTGGCGACGTCGACATCGAAACCGGTGAACTTGCCGTCAGGGGTCTTCAGGCCGAGGCCCGGCTGGTCGTACTTGATGCCGATGGTGATCTTCTTGCCACCACCGTCGCCCGAGCCGCTGTCGCCACCACAGGCGGTCGCGGTCAGGGAGAGGACGAGGACCGCGGCGGCCGCGGCGCTTGCCTTGTGCAGCTTCATGATGAACATCCCTTGTGTCGTAACTCGCCGGTCGTCGATGGTGCGGGAGCGCCGGTCGTCAGTGGTGCAGGATCTTCGACAGGAAGTCCTTAGCACGATCGCTGCGCGGATTGCTGAAGAACTCGTCCGGCGTGGCCTCCTCGACGATCCTGCCGTCCGCCATGAACACAACACGGTTGGCGGCAGAACGGGCGAAGCCCATCTCATGGGTGACAACCACCATCGTCATCCCATCGCGCGCGAGCTGCTGCATGACCTCGAGAACTTCGTTGATCATCTCGGGGTCGAGGGCCGAGGTGGGCTCGTCGAAGAGCATGACCTTCGGGCCCATCGCCAGTGCACGCGCGATAGCGACGCGCTGCTGCTGACCGCCGGAGAGCTGCGCCGGGTACTTGTCGGCCTGCGAGCCGACGCCCACCCGGTCGAGCAGCGAGCGCGCCTTCTCCGCGGCGGCCTTCTTGTCCGTCTTGCGGACCTTGAGCTGGCCCAGCATCACGTTCTCCAGCACACTCTTGTGTGCGAAGAGGTTGAAGGACTGGAAGACCATTCCGACGTCGGCGCGCAGCCGGGCGAGTTCCTTGCCCTCCTGGGGCAGCGGCTTGCCGTCGATGGAGATCGCGCCGGTGTCGATCGTCTCCAGGCGGTTGATGGTGCGGCACAGCGTGGACTTGCCGGACCCGGAGGGTCCGATGACGACCACGACCTCGCCACGGGCGATGGTCAGGTCGATGTCCTGGAGCACATGCAGCGCGCCGAAGTGCTTGTTGACGTTGCTCAGCACGACCAGTTCGCCCGCGGGTGCAGCGTCCTCGGCGCCCTTGGTCACTGAAACTCCGCTCATCGGCTTCTTGCTCCGTCCTCCTCGGTTGGGAGGACGTTAATCACGCACTGAGACCAATGTCATTACATCTGAGCGAAACCTGAGCATAACGATCCGGCTGCAACCGGACACTATGCGTGAACAGGGTGGTGGTCGGCGTACCGGGTGGGTAACGGAAACAGGCATGTAACGGGAAGCCTCTTGACTGGCCCTGCGGGTATCGGCCTTGATGCCCTGGTACATCACACGACCATCAAGCGACCATTACGCGACCGCGCGACCTAGGGGGGCCATGAGGCTGCTGCTCGTCGAGGACGACGATCATGTCGCCGCTGCCCTGTCCGCGGTGCTCGCCAAGCACGGCTTCCAGGTCGTCCACGCCCGCAACGGCGAGGAGGCACTGCAGGCCGTGCTGCCTGCCACGCATCCCGAAAAACCGCCGTTCGGGGTCGTACTCCTCGATCTGGGGCTGCCCGACCAGGACGGGTACCAGGTGTGCGGCAAGATCCGGAAGCTCACCTCGACGCCCGTGATCATGGTGACCGCGCGGGCCGACGTCCGCTCCCGGATCCATGGCCTCAACCTCGGGGCCGACGACTATGTCGTCAAGCCGTACGACACCGGGGAGTTGCTGGCCCGTATCCACGCTGTCAGCCGGCGCACCACGAGCGGGGACGAAGCCGGCGCGGCCGGGGACGGGCATGCGCTGCGACTGGGCCCGGTCACCATCGAACTGCCCACGCGGCGCGTCAGCGTCGACGGTGAGACGGTTCAGCTGACCCGCAAGGAGTTCGACCTGCTGGCTCTGCTCGCGCAGCGGCCCGGCGTCGTCTTCCGCCGGGAGCAGATCATCAGCGAGGTGTGGCGCACCAGTTGGGAAGGGACCGGCCGCACGCTCGAGGTGCATGTGGCGTCCCTGCGCTCCAAGCTGCGGATGCCCGCCCTGATCGAGACCGTGCGCGGAGTCGGCTACCGGCTCGTCGCGCCCGCGGCCACGTAAGGTCCGTACACCCCGGTGCGTACACGACTTCTCCCTCTGCTCATCGTCCTCATGGCGGGCGTGCTGCTCGCGCTCGGCTTTCCGCTGGCCGTGAGTGTCGCCGCCGCGCAGCAGCAGCGGGTCGTCGTGGACCGGATCGACGACACGGTGCGCTTCGCGGCGCTCGCGCAGTTCGTCGCCGAAGGCACGGGACCGGACGAGCGGCGCTCCACGCTCCAGGAACAGCTCGACCGCTACCACGACACGTACGACGTCAGAGCAGGCGTCTTCTACCGCGACGACGGCGTCATGGCACGCGCACCCGAGACCTGGGCGGTACCGCCGAGCGGCCAGGGCCGCGAGGCATTCGAGGAGGCGCTGTCCGGGCGGCGCAGCCAGGATCCGCCGCAGGTCTGGCCGTGGCAGCAGGGCGCCCGGCTGGTCGTCGCCTCCCCGGTCGTACGGGACGGGGACGTCGTCGCCGTCGTGGTCACCGATTCGCCCACCAGTGAGATGCGCTCACGCGTGCTGACGGGCTGGCTGCTGATCGCGGCGGGCGAATGCGCGGCGATGCTGCTCGCCGTCGGGGCCGCATTCCGCCTCACGGGCTGGGTGCTGCGGCCCGTACGGGTGCTTGACGCGGCCACCCACGACATCGCCACCGGGCAGCTGAACTCCCGGGTCGTGGCGTCCGGCGGCCCGCCGGAACTCAGACGCCTGGTCCGCTCGTTCAACGAGATGGCCGACAACGTCGAAGAAGTACTGGAACAACAGCGGGCGTTCGTCGCCGACGCCTCCCACCAGCTGCGCAATCCGCTCGCCGCACTGCTGCTCCGTATCGAGCTCCTCGCGCTCGAACTGCCCGAGGGGAACGAGGAGATCGCCTCGGTCCGTACCGAGGGCAAGCGCCTCGCCCAGGTCCTCGACGACCTGCTGGACCTGGCGCTGGCCGAGCATGCCCCGGCGGACCTCCAGCTCACCGACATCGGAGCGCTCGCGTCCGAACGGGTCGCCGCCTGGCGTCCCCTCGCCGACGAGAAGGGCGTACGGCTCACCGAGCACCGGGCCGCGGTCACCGCATGGGCCGACCCGATCGCGCTCTCCAGCGCCCTGGACGCGGTGATCGACAACGCGCTGAAGTTCACGCCGCGCGGCGAGGAGGTCACCGTCTCGGCCGCTTCCAACGGCGAGACGTCGACCGTCGTGATCACCGACTGCGGCCCCGGTCTGAGCGACGAGGAACTGACCCGCGTCGGCGACCGCTTCTGGCGCAGCGGCCACCACCAGAACGTCAAGGGCTCGGGCCTGGGCCTGTCCATCTCGCGCGCTCTGCTGGCGGCCGGCGGCGGATCGATCGCGTACGCCCATCACGAGCCGCGCGGCCTGCGGGTGACCGTGACCGTCCCGCGTACGTCCCCTACGGCTTGACCGAGCGGTAGTAGCGCCGGGCGCCCTCGTGCAGCGGCAGCGGATCCGTGTAGACGGCGGTCCGCAGATCCACCAGCTGCGCCGGGTGCACGGTGTTGCCGATCCGGTCCCGGCTCTTGATCACCGTGCGTGTGAAGCCCTCGGTCATCGCCGCGTCCATCCGGTCGGTGGTGACCAGCAGATTCGCCACCGCCACCGTCGGCACGGGCAGCCCGCCCTGCGCCTCCAGATAGGCGTCCGCGGGCATCACGGCCGCGCGGTAGTAGCTCGTCGTGTCGCTGGCGGAGTGCAGTTTGGCGACGAGCGCGGCATCCAGCGGCACCAACTGGATCTGGAAGCGCTCGGACAGCTCCTCGACGGCGGCCGTAGGCAGTCCGCCCGACCAGAAGAACGCATCCAGCTCGTGCGCCTCCAGCCGCCCGGGGACGGTGTCGATCCCGGCCGGGAGAGGAGTGATGTCCCGCTTCGGGTCGATGCCTGCGGCCTTCAGCAGCCGCTCTGCGATCAGCCGCACACCGGAGCCCGGCTGCCCTATGCCCACGCGCTTGCCGCGCAGATCACGCACGGACTGCACCTGGGAGCCGCGGGGGACGACCAGCTGGACATAGTCGTCGTAGAGCCGGGCACAGCCGCGCAGCCGGTCGGCGCCCGGCTTGTTGTCGCGCTTGTACTTGGCCACCGCGTCGGCCGTCGCGATGGTGAAGTCGGCCTCGCCGGTGGCCACGCGCGCGAGGTTCTGCTGTGAGCCCTCGCTGGTGCGCAGATCTATCGACACATCCGGCAGATCACGGGCGAGCGCCGCCTTCAACAGCACTCCGTACCGCTGGTAGACGCCGTTCTGCGACCCCGTGCTGAAGGTCAGCTTCCCGTGCGGCGCCGTCTCCCCGATGGGCAGCAGCCACCACGCCAGCAGCCCGAACACCACCAGGGCGGCCGCGGACGCCTGCAGGGCGCGGCGGCGGCTCATACGGGACGGGGCGGGGAACATGGCCGCGATCCTGCCAGCTCACTCCCTGTGATGGCCAGGCCCTGCGGCCGGTACCTGCCGCAGGTAACCGGTACCTGGCTCACGTGAGGGGAGAGGCTGCACGTAAGGGAGAGGCGGAGCGTCAGTACGACCCCGTACCCTGGTTGGCGCGATGAGTGCGAAAACTTACGAGGTGCGCACCTACGGGTGCCAGATGAACGTCCACGACTCCGAGCGACTCTCGGGCCTCCTGGAGGACGCCGGTTATGTCCGCGCGCCCGAGGGCGCCGACGGTGACGCCGACGTCGTCGTCTTCAACACCTGCGCGGTGCGGGAGAACGCAGACAACAAGCTGTACGGCAATCTCGGCCGGCTCGCGCCGATGAAGACCAAGCGGCCCGGGATGCAGATCGCCGTGGGCGGCTGCCTGGCCCAGAAGGACCGCGACACCATCGTCACCAGGGCGCCGTGGGTCGACGTCGTCTTCGGCACGCACAACATCGGCAAGCTGCCGGTCCTGCTGGAGCGCGCCCGTATCCAGGAAGAGGCGCAGGTCGAGATCGCGGAGTCGCTGGAGGCGTTCCCCTCGACGCTGCCGACCCGCCGCGAGTCCGCGTACGCCGCGTGGGTGTCCATCTCGGTCGGCTGCAACAACACCTGCACTTTCTGCATCGTCCCCGCGCTGCGCGGCAAGGAGAAGGACCGCAGGCCCGGCGACATCCTGGCCGAGGTCGAGGCGCTCGTCGCCGAGGGCGTCTCCGAGATCACCCTGCTCGGACAGAACGTCAATGCGTACGGCTCCGACATCGGTGACCGCGAGGCATTCAGCAAGCTGCTGCGCGCCTGCGGAAAGATCGAGGGCCTGGAGCGGGTCCGTTTCACCTCGCCGCACCCCCGCGACTTCACGGACGATGTGATCGCGGCGATGGCCGAGACGCCGAGCGTCATGCCGCAGCTCCACATGCCTCTGCAGTCCGGCTCGGACACGGTGCTGAAGGCGATGCGCCGCTCGTACCGGCAGGAGCGTTTCCTCGGAATCATCGAGAACGTGCGCGCTGCGATTCCGCACGCCGCCATCTCCACCGACATCATCGTGGGCTTCCCCGGCGAGACCGAGGAGGACTTCGAGCAGACCATGCACACGGTGCGCGAGGCCCGCTTCGCGAACGCCTTCACCTTCCAGTACTCCAAGCGTCCCGGGACCCCGGCGGCGACCATGGACGGGCAGATCCCCAAGGAGGTCGTCCAGGACCGCTACATGCGCCTGGTCGCCCTCCAGGAGGAGATCTCCTGGGAGGAGAACAAGAAGCAGGTCGGCCGGACCCTGGAGGTCATGGTCGCGGAGGGCGAGGGCCGCAAGGACGGCGCCACGCACCGGCTGTCGGGCCGCGCGCCCGACAACCGCCTCGTGCACTTCAGCCAGCCCGACCAGGACGTGCGCCCGGGCGATGTGGTGACCGTCGAGATCACCTACGCCGCTCCGCACCACCTGCTCGCGGAGGGCGCTGTGAAGGCCGTACGACGCACCCGCGCGGGCGACGCCTGGGAGAAACGGAACGCCGAGGCGGCCGCCAAGCCGGCCGGAGTGATGCTGGGGCTGCCGAAGATCGGCGTGCCCGAGCCGCTGCCGGCGGCCGCGGCGCCCGGATGCGGCTGCGACTGACCGCCGTCCGCCAGGCAGTCATGAGTGCACAACAGGCATGAGGGCATAGGCTGCTGGCCATGCTTGTAGCCGCCGCTGTGTGCCCCTGCCCGCCGCTGCTCGTGCCCGACGTCGCCGCCGGTGCCGCGCCGGAACTCGACGCGGCGCGCACGGCCTGTGCCGACGCCGTCGGGGTGCTCGCCGCCGCCCGTCCCGACCTGCTGATCGTGATCGGGCCCGCCGAACAGGACGGCCGGGGTCCGCATCCCGCGGGTACGACCGGCTCCTTCCGCGGCTTCGGTGTCGACGTCGACGTGACGCTGGGGGCGGGCGCGGGCCAGGAGCGGCCGCTGCCGCCGTCCCTGGCCGTCGGAGCCTGGCTGCTGGCCCGTGCGCAGTGGGATGTGCCGGTCGAGGGCCTCGGCGTCGGTGAGCCGCTCGAGGGGGACCGCTGCGTGGCGGTGGGCCGGGGGCTCGGTGCCCGGGCCGAGCGCGTCGCGCTGCTGGTGATGGGCGACGGCAGCGCCTGCCGCACGCTGAAGGCCCCTGGCTATCTGGACGAGCGGGCGGCCGGCTTCGACCAGCAGGCGGCTCGGGCGCTGGGCGCGGCCGATGTGGAGGCGCTGAAGGCGCTGGACGAGTCACTGGCGTACGAACTCAAAGCGGCGGGCCGGGCGCCCTGGCAGGTGCTGGCCGGGGCCGCCGAGGGGGCAGGCCTGGCAGGGCAGTTGCTCTACGACGACGCTCCCTACGGCGTCGGCTATTTCGTGGCCGCCTGGTCGTAGCGCAGGCGCAACGGCGGACGGCCGCGGAACAAGCGTTCCGCGGCCGTCCGTCGATGTGCTGAATGTCAGGCAGCCGGCGGCGGCGTGGTGCCGTCAGCGGGTGGCGTGGTGCCGCCGTCCTTGTGTGCGGTGTCGTCCTTGTGGGCAAGGCGGTCCAGGGCGTCCTTGGCCTTGCCGGTGCCAGACTCGATCTTGCTGCTGTATCGGCCCTTGGTCTTGGCGTCGACCGTCCTTGCGGCCTTGTCCAGGCCGTGCTCGATCTTGTCCCCGTGCTGCTGCGCGAGGTCGGAGACCTTGTCCTTGGCCGGGGCGAGTTTGGCCTTCAACGTGTCCTTGAAGCCCATGGGGCACCTTCCCTTGTGGGGGACAGCGGGGATTATTTTCGGGCGCCCTCGCCGGCTTCGTTGTCCGCCGCCTCGTCGGCCGACTGCTGCTTGGGAATCTCCACGCCTTCGGCGGCTGCGGTCTCGGTGACCTCCGCCTCCTCGGCTTCGGTGACCTCCTCCGCCGTGTCCTTCGATGCCTCGGCTTCCGGACCCGCCTCGGACCCGGTGTCGGAACCACTTTCGGCCCTCGCCTCGGTACCGGCGTCGGAACCGGACTCGACCGGGGATTCGGCCGTCAGAGTGCCGGTCGCCGCCTCCTCGGTTGACGCCTCGGCAGTCGGGCTGGACTTACGACGAAACCGTGAAAAAACACCCATATCTACTCCATAGCCTACTCGTGTGGGCGAAGTTCCGCGTGTGCCCGGAGCGTCCTATTGCGCCGCTGGCGGGCACCGGTCGGGAAACCGGCGTTCGGAACCTCGTAACAGGCAACGAAGCTGTCCCTGTGCCGTCACTTAACTCGTTCGGGGACACCCCCGCGGGTTTGCGAGACTGGGTCAGTGAGAAGTGCAGCTCCCGCACCGCGGGTCATCGCCGTCGTCGGTCCCACCGCGGCCGGAAAGTCCGATCTGGGCGTTTTCCTCGCCCAGCGACTGGGCGGTGAAGTCGTCAACGCCGACTCCATGCAGCTCTACCGGGGGATGGACATCGGCACCGCCAAACTGACGACCGAGGAGCGCGGAGGTGTCCCGCACCGGCTCCTGGACATCTGGGACGTCACCGAGGCCGCGAGCGTCGCCGAGTACCAGAAGCTGGCCAGGGCGGAGATCGACCGGCTGCTCGCCGAAGGCCGTACACCCGTCCTCGTCGGCGGCTCCGGGCTGTACGTACGAGGCGCCATCGACGCCCTCGAATTCCCCGGTACCGACCCGGTGATCCGCGCCCGCCTGGAGGAGGAGCTGACAGTGCGCGGCTCCGGCGCCCTGCACGCCCGGCTCGCCGCAGCCGACCCGGAGGCCGGAAAGGCGATCCTGCCCAGCAACGGCCGCCGCATCGTGCGGGCACTCGAAGTCATCGAGATCACCGGCAAGCCCTTCACCGCCAACCTCCCCGGACATGACGCCGTCTACGACACCGTTCAGATCGGCGTCGATGTCGCCCGCCCCGAGCTCGACGAGCGCATCGCGCTGCGCGTGGACCGGATGTGGGAGGCGGGCCTCGTCGACGAGGTGCGCGCGCTGGAGGCGCAGGGTCTGCGCGAGGGGCGTACGGCTTCACGCGCGCTCGGCTACCAGCAGGTGCTCACGGCGCTCGCGGGGGAGTGCACGGAACTTCAGGCGCGCGAAGAGACCGTGCGCGCCACGAAGCGCTTCGCGCGCCGCCAGGACTCGTGGTTCCGCAGGGACCCGCGTGTGCACTGGCTGAGCGGCGCCGCCGAGGACCGGCCGGAACTTCCGCACCAGGCGCTGACGTTGGTCGAACGAGCGGTCACAGCCTGATCACGTGATTGCATCGGGACGCTCTGCCCGTCATTTCGGCGCCCTGCGGCGTGCCATCATCGCAACATCGATCGACGTGGAGTCCGAGTTGGGAGGCGCGTGGCGATGGAGGCCGGCCCTCGCGACAGAGAACGGGAAGCACGGGACGCAGCGGACAGCGCGTCCCGTCTCAGTCCCGACGGACCTGACGACCAGGACGTGATCCCGGACGAGGTCGAAGTCGAACTGCGGCCGCAGCGCAGGCTGCGGATCTGGCAGCTCGCCCCCATCGTGGGGCTCGCCGCTGTCGGCTCGCTGATGTTCGCCTTCCCCCTCGCCTTCGGCACCGGCGACGGTGGCGCCGTCGTCGCCATGCTGGGACTGCTGATCAGTTGCTGCGCCGCGGGCTGGGGTGT
The DNA here is from genome assembly GCF_040606445.1 of Streptomyces sp. NPDC005408. Classification (NCBI taxonomy): domain Bacteria; kingdom Bacillati; phylum Actinomycetota; class Actinomycetes; order Kitasatosporales; family Streptomycetaceae; genus Streptomyces; species Streptomyces sp. NPDC005408. The sequence goes on from NZ_JBEXEX010000005.1 coordinate 26,951, forward strand.
GATGGCCGCCCGCCGCGTCGGCCACACCTGGCCCGGACTGCCGCCCCGCGGCTCCGGCGAACGCCCCGACTGGCGGGTCATCGCCCTGTACGTCGGGGTGGGCGCGGCGCTCGTCGCACTCGCCGTCTGGCGTGTGGCCCGCCTCCGCTGACCGCGTTGTCGGCGGGGTCTCGTACAGTTGATCCGTGAGCAACTCGCAGATCCCCTTCCTCAAGGGCCATGGGACCGAGAACGACTTCGTGATCGTCCCCGACCCGGACAACGCCATCGACCTGCCCGCGTCCGCCGTCGCCAAGCTCTGCGACCGCCGGGCCGGTATCGGTGGCGACGGTCTGCTGCATGTCGTCCGGTCCGCGGCGCACCCCGAGGCGCGCGCCATGGCCGGCGAGGCCGAGTGGTTCATGGACTACCGCAATGCCGACGGATCGATCGCCGAGATGTGTGGCAACGGCGTGCGCGTCTTCGCGCGGTACCTCGAGCGTGCGGGTCTTGTCGAGGCGGGCGACCTGGCAGTGGCGACTCGCGGCGGCGTCAAGAAGGTGCACCTCGCCAAGACCGATTCCACGGGCGGCTCTGCCGCGGGTGACATCACCGTCTCCATGGGCCGCGCGCTGTTCCCCGAGGACAGCGTCACGGTCACCGTCGACGGCCGCAGCTGGCCCGCTCGCAATGTGAACATGGGCAATCCCCACGCGGTTGCCTTTGTCGAGGATCTGGACCACGCGGGCGACCTGCTCGCCGTGCCGCCCTTCAGCCCGGCGTCGGTCTACCCGGACGGTGTGAACGTCGAGTTCGTCGTCGACCGCGGTGAGCGTCATGTCGCCATGCGCGTGCACGAGCGCGGCTCCGGTGAGACCCGCTCCTGCGGCACGGGCGCGTGCGCCGTCGCGGTCGCGGCGGCCCGCAGGGACGGCCTGGACCCCTCGGTCACCGGTGTCCCCGTCACGTACATCGTGGATCTGCCCGGCGGGCGGCTGGTGATCACGGAGCACCCGGACGGTGAGATCGAGATGACCGCCCCCGCCGTGATCGTCGCCGAGGGCCACATCGAACCGGCGCTCCTCGCCTAGGCCCTGTCCGGCCGATCTTGCCGGGCTCGCGTGCCCTGGCACGCACGCTCGCTGCGTTGTCGTCAGTCGCCGACGCTCCGCGTCGGCTCCTTCCTCCGCCTTGCGACCCCACGCACCAGACCCCGCTCCCTGATCCGGCCTGATCGACCGGACAGGACCTAGCCCGTCCTCGCCCAGCTCGTGGTCGCGCAGCCCTTCTTCGCCTAGCTCGTCCTCGCTCGAACCGAAACCGCGATCGCATAGAGCTTCGCTCGAATGGGTGATCCGTTTCACGCTGAGCGAGAGCCGGACTGCGCCACGTGGTGGGCTCGGTAGCATCAAGCACCGGCCCGGAGGGCACGCCTGCTCCTCCCACCGCCGGTCGAAGCTGCCGGAGGTGCCCCATGAGTGCAGAGGCCACGAACCCTGGTGCCCACAGCCGCAGGCGCGGCCGTCCCAGGATCGACCTCCGCCGGCTGGGCCACGCCGCACTCCTCGGGCCGGCTGCCCGCGACCGGTTGCCCGACGCGATCGGCCATGTCGCCGAAGCGCACCGGGCACACCACCCCGAGGCGGACCTCGCCATCCTGCACAAGGCGTATGTCCTGGCTGAGACTTCCCACCGCGGGCAGTTCCGCAAGAGCGGCGAGCCGTACATCACGCATCCCCTCGCCGTCACCCTGATCCTCGCCGAACTGGGCGCGGAGACAACGACCTTGACGGCCTCTCTCCTCCACGACACCGTCGAGGACACCGAAGTGACGCTCGATCAGGTACGGACGGAGTTCGGCGCCGAGGTCTGCTATCTCGTCGACGGCGTCACCAAACTCGAGAAGGTCGACTACGGCGCGGCGGCCGAGCCCGAGACCTTCCGCAAGATGCTCGTCGCCACCGGCAACGACGTCCGCGTGATGTCGATCAAACTCGCCGACCGGCTGCACAACATGCGCACGCTCGGCGTCATGCGGCCCGAGAAACAGGCCCGCATCGCCAAGGTCACCCGCGACGTCCTCATCCCCCTCGCCGAACGCCTCGGTGTCCAGGCACTCAAGACCGAACTGGAAGACCTGGTGTTCGCGATCCTCCACCCGGAGGAGTACGAACGCACCCGTGCCGTCATCGCGGAGAACGCGACCGCCTGGGACGCGCTCGACACCATCGCGGAGAGCTTCAGGGCGGTGCTGAAGGACGCCGGTATCGCGGCCGAAGTCCTCATCAGGCCACGGCACTTCGTCTCCGTGCACCGCGTCCGCATCAAGCGCGGCGAGCTGCGCGGCACCGACTTCGGGCGTCTTCTGGTGCTGGTCGGAGAAGATGCCGACTGCTATGGCGTCCTGGGCGAGCTGCACACCTGTTTCACCCCGGTGATCTCCGAGTTCAAGGACTTCATCGCTGCTCCCAAGTTCAACCTGTACCAGTCGCTGCACACGGCCGTCGCGGGCCCGGACGGCGCGGTCGCCGAAGTCCTCATCCGTACGCACCAGATGCACAAGGTCGCCGAGGCGGGAGTGATCGCCCTCGGCAATCCCTACGTACCCGTGGAAGGGGCCGAGCCGGCCGACGGCGAGCGGGCCGACCCCACCAGGCCCGGCTGGCTCTCCCGCCTCCTGGACTGGCAGGAGTCCACGCCCGACCCCGACACCTTCTGGACCTCACTGCGCGCCGATCTGGCGCAGGACCGTGAGATCACCGTCTTCCGCGCCGACGGCGGCATGCTCGGTCTGCCGGCGGGAGCGAGCTGTGTGGACGCCGCGTACGCCCAGTACGGCGAGCAGGCGCACGCTTGCATCGGCGCACGCGTCAACGGCCGCCTGGCGACGCTGAGTACGGTGCTGAGCGACGGCGACACCGTGCATCTGCTGCTGGCGCAGGACGCCGCGTCCGGTCCCTCGCCCGACTGGCTCGACCACGCCCGCACACCCGCCGCACGGATCGCCATCACCTCCTGGCTCGCGGCCCATCCGGAGGGGACGAAGGTTCCGGCAGCCGCTCCTCGCAGGCCCGCCCCCGTCACCGCCGACCGGCCCACCGCCGCGAACGCCGTCGTCGACCTGCCGGACGCGACCGTCCGGCTCGCCGGCTGCTGTACGCCCGTGCCGCCCGAAGCCGTCACCGGCTTCGCGGTCCGCGGCGGCACAGTGACGGTCCACCGCGAGGAATGCCCCGCCGTGGCCCGTATGAAGTCACTCGACCGCGAGCCCATCCCGGTGACCTGGGGCGACGCATCCGAATGCCGGGTCACCCTGATCGCTGAATCCTTCGGTCGCCCCCGGTTGCTCGCCGATCTCACCGAAGCCATCGCCGCCCAGGGCGCGGCCATCGTCTCGGCGACCGTCGAACCTCCGAGCCAGCAGCGCGTACGGCACACGTACACCCTCCAACTCCCGGACTCCGCAGGACTTCAGGCCCTGATGCGCGCCATGAGGGACGTACCGGGCGTGTACGACGTGAGCCGCACCCAGCATCCGGCGGCCACCGCCTGACCTCGTTCGGGTGGCACGACGCGCGCCGTCACAGTCATCGCCGGGCGCGCTGATAGCCGTAGGGCATGCTGCTCACCTCTCGGCGCCTGCGTGCCGCCCTGCTGGCCGCCGCCTCGGCCACCCTGGTCGCCGCGGCCCTGCCCCCGCCCGCACCGCTCGGCATCGGCGATTCCCTCTTTCCGCATCTGGGCAATCCCGGCTACGACGTCCTCCGTTACGACATCGCCTTCACCTATGGCGGCAGCAACACCAAGCCTCTGGACGCCGTCACCAAGATCCACGCCTGGGCGACGGAGCGACTGGACCACATCAACCTCGACTTCACCCACGGCACCGTCCGTACGGTCGAGGTGAACGGTCACCCGGCCACCTTCACGACCGCCGGAGAGGATCTGGTGGTCGAGCCGGACACCTCCGTCCGGCCGGGCTCCCCGCTGACGATCACGGTCACCCACACCAGCGATCCGAGCGGCCCCGCGGACGCCGGAGGCTGGGTGCGCACCGGCGACGGGCTGGTCATGGCGAACCAGGCGGATGCCGCTCACCGTGTCTTCCCCTCCAACGACCACCCCGCCGACAAGGCGTACTTCACCTTCCGCGTCACCGCGCCGAAGGAGTACACCGTGGTGGCCAACGGCGTGCGGACGGCCAAGGCCGGGACCGGCCCCACCACCACGTGGGGGTACCGGACCAAGCACCCCATGGCCACCGAGCTGGCCCAGGTGTCGATCGGCCGCTCGGCCGTCGTGGAGCGCCCGGGGCCGGGCGGACTGCCCGTGCGCGATGTCGTGCCTGCTGCGGACCGGGTGAAGCTGGAGCCCTGGCTGAAGAAGACACCGGCACACCTGGAGTGGCTGGAGCAGAAGGTCGGCCGCTACCCCTTCGAGACGTACGGCGTGCTGATCGCCGACGCTGCCACAGGGTACGAGCTCGAGACGCAGACCCTCTCGCTGTTCGAGCGCAGGCTCTTCACCAACACCGACTTCCCTGAGTGGTACGTCGACTCGATCATGGTGCATGAGCTGGCCCACCAGTGGTTCGGCAACAGCGTCTCGCCCCGCACCTGGTCCGATCTGTGGCTCAACGAAGGGCACGCCAGCTGGTACGAGGCCCTCTACGCCGAGGAGAAGGCACAGAAGCCGCTCCAGACGCGGATGCGCGACGCCTACAAGCGGTCCGACGAGTGGCGGGCGGACGGCGGACCGCCCGCGGCGCCGAAGTCGCCGGCGCCGGGGCAGAAGATCAGCCTCTTCCGGCCGGTCGTGTACGACGGCAGCGCACTGGTCCTGTACGCGCTGCGGCAGACGATCGGGACGGAAGCCTTCGGCCGGCTGGAGCGGGCCTGGGTGCGCGAGTACCGGGACGGCACGGCGACGACCGCGGACTTCACGGCGCTCGCATCGCAGATCGCCGGGCGTGATCTGTCGGCGTTCTTCAAGGAGTGGCTGTACGCGCAGCGGACCCCGGCGATGCCGGGGCACCCGGACTGGCGCAGCGCGGCTCCCACGGCCGGCAGGGCAGGCTGAAACTGGGATGACGGCCCTGGCAGGGGCGTGCGACCATCAACGGGTCGGCGACGCGGCCGGGGCCCTCCCCGGGAATCATCGGGGGAATCATCCGTGGCCGTTACGCGTTGTGACTGATGTACCGGACTTCCCTCCGGCACTGATCTTGTTCATTCCAATCGACGTAAGGATCCAATGACCTCCTCTTCATCCCCTTCCCAGGACGAGCAGAGCTTCGCGGATACGCGCACCGAGAGCCTTCGGGCCGATGCCCTGATGGAAGAGGACGTCGCCTGGAGCCACGAGATCGACGGAGAGAGGGACGGCGATCAGTTCGCCCGCTCCGAGCGCGCCGCGCTGCGGCGTGTGGCGGGCCTCTCCACCGAGCTCGAGGACGTCACCGAGGTCGAGTACCGGCAGCTGCGCCTGGAGCGCGTGGTGCTGGTCGGCGTATGGACCTCGGGGACTGTGCAGGACTCGGAGAATTCCCTCGCTGAGCTGGCGGCCCTCGCCGAGACGGCGGGCGCGCTGGTGCTCGACGGCGTCATCCAGCGCCGCGACAAGCCGGACCCGGCCACGTACATCGGCTCGGGCAAGGCGCAGGAGCTCCGCGACATCGTGCTCGAGACCGGTGCCGACACCGTCGTATGCGACGGTGAGCTCAGCCCCGGCCAGCTGATTCACCTCGAGGATGTCGTCAAGGTCAAGGTGGTCGACCGGACCGCCCTGATCCTCGACATCTTCGCCCAGCACGCCAAGTCCCGAGAGGGCAAGGCGCAGGTCGCGCTCGCGCAGATGCAGTACATGCTGCCGAGGCTGCGCGGCTGGGGTCAGTCGCTGTCCCGGCAGATGGGTGGCGGCGGCGGTGGCGGCATGGCCACACGTGGTCCCGGTGAGACCAAGATCGAGACGGACCGGCGTCGGATCCGCGAGAAGATGGCGAAGATGCGCCGGGAGATCGCGGACATGAAGACGGGCCGTGAGATCAAGCGGCAGGAGCGCCGGCGCAACAAGGTGCCTTCGGTCGCGATCGCCGGTTACACCAACGCAGGAAAGTCCTCGCTGCTCAACCGCCTCACGGGCGCCGGCGTCCTGGTGGAGAACGCACTGTTCGCCACCCTGGACCCGACCGTCCGCCGGGCCGAGACACCGAGCGGTCGGATCTACACCCTGGCCGACACCGTCGGGTTCGTACGGCATCTGCCGCACCACCTCGTCGAGGCGTTCCGCTCCACCATGGAGGAGGTCGGCGACTCCGATCTGATCCTGCATGTCGTGGACGGATCGCACCCGGCGCCGGAGGAGCAGCTGGCCGCCGTGCGCGAGGTGATCCGCGACGTGGGCGCTCTGGACGTGCCCGAGATCGTGGTGATCAACAAGGCGGACGCGGCCGATCCGCTGGTACTGCAGCGGCTGATGCGCGTCGAGCGGCACGCGATCGCGGTGTCGGCACGCACCGGCAAGGGCATCGACGAGCTGCTCGCGCTGATCGACGTCGAACTGCCGCGGCCCGAGGTCGAGATCGAGGTCCTCGTGCCGTACACCCAGGGCGGGCTGGTCTCGCGGGTGCACGCCGAGGGCGAGGTTCTCTCCGAGGAGCACACCACGGAGGGCACGCTGCTCAAGGCACAGGTGCATGAGGAGCTGGCCGCCGCGCTGGCGCCCTATGTGCCGGTGGTTCGCTGACGCCTCCCATGAACCATCGGAGGCCCGCACCCAATTCAGGGTGCGGGCCTCCGCGTTCACGCCATCCTGTCGGCTACTTGGCGCCGTACTTCTCGCTCATCATGTTGAAGAGCTGCTCGGCGCCCTGGCCCAGCTGAGGGCCGGCCAGCCAGCCGTTGGTGACCGGACCGATCGAGGTGTTGGAGACCAGGACGGTCTTCTTGCCCTGGACCCGGAACCAGCCACCGCCGGACGAACCGCCAGTCATCGTGCAGCCGATGCGGTACATCGCCGGGGTACCCGCGACGACCGTAAGACGGCCGGGACGGTCGATGCACTTGTGCATGATCAGGCCGTTGTACGGCGGAGCGGCCGGGTAGCCCCAGGCCCCCATCGCGTCGACGGTCGCGGCCGCCGGGGCGGAGAAGTCGACCGGCAGGGCGTTGCCGACGGTCTCCTCCAGGGACTTGGTGCCGTTCTCGGGCTTCACGTGCAGCACGGCGTAGTCGTAAGGGGCACCGCCCGCGCCCGTCGGGCCGCCCGCGCTGATCCACTCGTTGGAGGTCGAGGCCCAGTCGGCCCAGTACGTGCCGTACGGCGCGATCTCCTGCGGCTGGGCATTCGCCAGCTGCGCTTCCGACTTGCCCTTGTCGTTGTACGCCGGAACGAAGGCGATGTTGCGGTACCAGCCGCCGCTCTTGCCCGAGTGCACACAGTGGCCGGCGGTCCACACGAGGTTGGACTTGCCGGGGTTGCGCGGATCCTTCACGACGGTGCCGGAGCAGACCATCGAGCCTTCGGGGGAGTCGAAGAAGACCTTGCCGACCGGGGCCGCGTAGTTGTGGTACGGGAGCTTCTCAGGCTCGGCCTTGACCGGCGCGGGCTCCGGGTCGGTGCCGGAGTCGACCGGGGCGTCCTTCGTGGCGAGCGTCTTGGAGGGGTCCTTGGCCTCCTTCATCCGCTCGGGCTTCCACAGGCCCTCGATCACCGGGTTGGCGAAGTCCTTCGCCTCACGGAGCCACTTGTCCTTGTCCCAGTTCTTCCACTCGCCGTTCTTCCACTTGTCCAGGTCGATGCCGTGCTCTTTGAGCTTGTCGGCCAGGTCGGCGGCGCCGCCGTCCGCGGCGGGGCTGGAAGCGGCGGGCTTGTCGGCGCCCTTGTCCTCGCTCGGGCCACAGGCGCTGGCCGTCAGCGCGATGGCTGCGGCGATGCCGGTGGCAGCCAGCAATGGACGTATGGATCGCATGGAAACGATTCCCCCTGTTGTGCAAATGGATTCATGTCATGAACGTGTCACGCGAAAGGGCGGCCTTCCGGGGCCGCCCCTGCTGCGGCACCACTCTATGCGGGTGCGTCGCCGTCCAGTTGGGGTGGGCCCCACCTGCACGGAGTCTCCACGAGGAAGGAGACAGGGGCCCACGACGGCTCGGTCGGGGCCCCTGTCCTTCCTTCGGTGCGTGTGCCCTACGGGCCAACTTGCTTACTGGTTTGCGAACTTCTTGCTGACAGAGTTGTAGACACCCTTGGCCTCCGTGCCCAGGCGCGGACCGGCCAGCCAGCCGGCCGTGACCGGGCCGATGGAGGTGTTGGAGACCAGGGCAGGCTTGCCGTCCGAGCCCTTGGCCACCCAGCCGCCACCGGAGGAACCACCGGTCATCGTGCAGCCGATGCGGTACATCGTCGGGTCGTTGGCCTTGATGGAGAGCCGGCCCGGCTTGTCTGCGCACTGGAAGAGCTTCTGGCCGTCGAACGGCGGCGCCGCCGGGTAACCGGTGGCCCGCATGTTGTCGATCTTCGGCACGGCCGGGGCGTTGAAGTCGACCGGGAGCGCCGAACCGACCGTCTCCTCGAGGGACTTGCCGGTGCCGCCCTTCTCGGGGGTCACATGGATCACGGCGAAGTCGAACGGAGCGCCCTGGCCGCCGGTCGCGGCACCCTGGGAGATCCACTGCTCGGAGGTCTGCGCCCAGTCACCCCACCACACGCCGTACGGAGCGATCTCCTCCTTGGGAGCCTTCTCCAGCTCGGAGGTGGGCTTGGCGCTGTCGTTGTACGAGGGCACGAAGGCGATGTTGCGGTACCAGCCGCCGCTCTTGCCCGCGTGCACACAGTGGCCCGCGGTCCACACCATGTTGGACTTGCCGGGGTGGGCCGGGTCCTTCACCACGGTCGCGGAGCAGACCATCGAACCCTCGGGCCCGTCGAAGAAGACCTTTCCGGCTTCGGCGGCATTGGAGTGGTACGGAGCCTTCACGGCCTGCGCGTTGACCGGCGCCGGCGTCGGGTCGGTGACACCCTCGTCGCCCGAGATGTCATTGTCGACGGGCTTCTCCGGCGGCTTCTCGGCGTCACGCATCCGGTCCGGGTCCCACAGGCCCTCGATGATCGGGTTGACGAAGTCCTTGGCCTCGCGCAGCCACTTGTCCTTGTCCCAGTTCTTCCACTCGCCGTTCTTCCACTTGTCCAAGTCGATCCCGCGCTCCTTGAGCCGGTCCTTGAGATCGTCCGGGATGGTGATTTTGTCGTCGGCGGACTGGCTGGCGGGGGCGCTCGGCTTGTCGCCCGCATTGTCCTCGCTCGGACCGCAGGCGGTGGCAGCCAGCGCGAGCACGGCGGCGATGGAAGCCGCTGCCAGCGTCGGGCGAATGGGTCGCATGTCGTGATCCCCCTGGGACTTCAGTACGGCTGAACTGTCTGACTGACTGACTGAACCGGCCGATCCGTTCGACCGGTTGGAACTGCCGGAACTCTACAAAAGGGTTCCTCACCCCGGCGGTGGTGCCCGGGCCGGAGCGCGGCCCCCCACTATGCCGGTGCCGATGGGGACGGCATGCACCAGGTCCGCGGTTCCGCCGACGCAAGGATCTTCCGAATGCCCGTGATCCCCGGCTTCCGGCGTCGTTGGTACGTACGGGGTACGCAAGGTCAGCGTTCAGCCCGGCCGGGCGGCGTACGAACGCTGTACCGATGTGCAACGCAACTGTTACAGCGGGAGGACCAACAGCCGTGGCCGTGACCGAACCTGCTCCGGCGGCGCCGGCCGCCGCGCACGAAGGGATCCTGCGACGGCAGTCCCTGCGCGAGTCCGCCGCCCGGACCTATGCGCGCTCGCTGCCCATCGTTCCCGTACGCGCGCGCGGGCTGACGATCGAGGGAGCGGACGGGCGGCGCTATCTCGACTGCCTCTCGGGGGCGGGGACGCTGGCGCTCGGCCACAACCATCCCGTGGTCCTCGAGGCGATCAAGAAGGTCATCGACTCGGGCGCACCGCTCCATGTCCTCGACCTCGCCACGCCGGTAAAGGACACCTTCACCACCGAGCTCTTCGCCACGCTGCCACGGCGGTTGGCCGACGACGCCCGCATCCAGTTCTGCGGTCCCGCCGGTACCGACGCGGTCGAGGCGGCCCTCAAACTCGTCCGCACCGCGACCGGCCGCAACGGCCTCCTCTCCTTCACAGGCGCCTACCACGGGATGACGGCGGGCGCCCTCGACGCCTCCGGCGGCGCCACGGACGTACGCGTGACCCGGCTGCCGTTCCCGCACAACTACCGCTGCCCCTTCGGGATCGGCGGGGAGCGAGGCGCCGAACTCGGCGCCCGCTGGACCGAAAGCCTCCTCGACGACGCCAAGGGCGGAGTGCCCAGGCCGGCCGGCATGATCCTCGAACCCGTGCAGGGGGAGGGCGGAGTGATCCCTGCCCCCGACGCCTGGATGCGCAGGATGCGTGAGATCACCGCCGCCCGCTCCATCCCCCTGATCGCCGACGAGGTGCAGACCGGAGTCGGACGGACCGGCACCTTCTGGGCGGTCGAGCACAGCGGTGTCGTGCCCGATGTGATGGTCCTTTCCAAGGCGATCGGCGGCTCCCTTCCGCTTGCTGTGATCGTCTACCGGTCCGAACTCGACGCCTGGCAGCCCGGTGCCCACGCCGGCACCTTCCGCGGCAACCAACTCGCCATGGCGGCGGGCGCGGCCACCCTCGCCTTCGTGCGCGAGAACCGGCTCGCCGACCGCGCTGCGACCCTGGGCGCTCGCATGCTGGGCCGCCTGCAGGGGCTGGCCGCAGCCCACTCCTGCATCGGAGACGTACGCGGCAGGGGCCTCATGATCGGTGTCGAACTCGTCGACCCCGACGCCGCTTCCCCGGACGCCTTGGTCCCGCCGCCCGCCCCCGCCCTTGCCGCCGCCGTTCAGCAGGAGTGCCTCAGCCGCGGACTCATCGTCGAACTCGGCGGACGTCACTCCGGCGTCGTACGACTGCTTCCTCCTCTCACCCTCACCGACGAACAGGCCGTGGCCGTCCTCGACCGTTTTGCCGACGCCCTGGCTGCCGCCGAGCGCTCCCTGCACCGCCGCAACGACAGCGGGCAGTCCTGCTGACCCGGACGAATCACAAGGAAGACCCCCGTGAACACCACTCCCGCACGCGATGTGCCCGAGGCCGACGGCCGTCCCACCGCTGACCACCGAGGACAGAGCGGACCAGGTGGCCGCCTCGCGGTCGAGTCGGCGACGGTGCCGCGCCAGCAGACAGGGGGCCATGGCGACCAGCACACCCCCACACCCACCCTCGGCCCGCCCCCGGCAGCGAGAGCCGTCGAGTACCTCGATCACCCCGATCCATACCGCGCCGCGGATGCGGCGACCGTCGAGAATCTGCTCCGCTGCTGGGTGCGGGAGAACAACCTAGGCAAGCCCGACGGACAAACCCTGCGCATCCCGCTGCACGCCAGCGGCACCGCGCTGCTCGTCCCCGTCCGCTACTGGTCGGCCAGTGGATGGCACCGCTTCGGCGTGCCCGCCCTGGACGGAGCACCGCGTGACGCACCCGGCGCCGACGCCGTCACCGTCGCGGCCCTCCTCGGCAGGGAGGCGGGCCAGAGCGAAGGAGCCGACCTGGTCGGCCGGGTCGCCGACTCCGTACGGCGCACGGCCGACTTCATCACCGACCGCCGCGCCCGCCCCGAACCCGATCCCGTGGCAGATCTCTTCCTCACCTCCGAGCAGTCACTCCTGCTCGGCCACCCGCTGCACCCGGCGCCCAAGAGCCGCGAAGGTCTTTCCGACGCCGAAGTCCAGCTCTACTCACCGGAGTTGTACGGCTCCTTCCCCCTGCACTGGATGGCCGTCGACCGCTCCGTCCTGGCCACCGAGTCGGCCTGGACCGAGCAGGGCCGAACGGTCGCGGCGGAGCAGCTCACCGCCCGCCTCTGCGAAGACCTCCAACTCCCCGACCACACCGTTCCGTTGCCGCTCCACCCCTGGCAGGCACGCGAACTCAGGCACCGCCCAGCCGTCGCTGCTCTCCTCGACGCCGGTCTCCTCCACGACCTCGGGCCCAGTGGAGACCCCTGGCACCCCACCTCCTCGGTCCGTACCGTGCACCGCCCCGGCGCCCCGGCCATGCTCAAGCTCTCTCTCGGCGTACGCATTACCAACTCCCGTCGTGAGAACCTCCGCAAGGAACTCCACCGTGGTGTGGAGGTCCACCGCCTCCTTCGCACCGGACTCGCCGAGCAGTGGCAGGCCGCACACCCCGGTTTCGACATCGTGCGAGACCCCGCCTGGCTTGCCGTCGATACCGCCGACGGCGAACCGCTGCCCGGTCTCGACGTCATGCTGCGCCACAACCCCTTCGGCCCGGGCGACGACGCCGTCTGTATCGCTGGACTGACCGCGCCCCGTCCGTGGCCCGGCAGGGCCGGGATGCACTCACGCCTCGCCGACATCGTGGCCCGGCTCTCCGCGCGCACCGGCCGGCCCACCGGGGCGGTCGCCGCCGAGTGGTTCCTGCGCTACCTCGACCACGTCGTACGCCCGGTTCTCTGGCTGGACGCCACGGCGGGTATCGCCCTCGAAGCCCACCAGCAGAACACCCTGGTGATCCTCGACCCTGACGGCTGGCCCGTCGGCGGCCGCTACCGCGACAACCAGGGCTACTACTTCCGCGAGTCCCACCGCGCCGAACTCGAACTCCGCCTCCCCGGCATCGGTTCGGTCAGCGACACCTTCGTCTCCGACGACGTCACCGACGAGCGGTTCGCCTACTACCTCGGCATCAACAACGTGTTCGGCCTGATTGGGGCCTTCGGCGCGCAGCGCCTCGCCGACGAGCGCGTACTCATCGCCGCCTTCCGGCAGTTCCTCTCGTCGAGTGCGGGCCTCGGCTCGCCCCTGCCCACCCAACTCCTCGAAGCCCCAACGCTCCGGTCGAAGGCCAATCTGCTGACCCGGCTGCGCGGCCTCGACGAGCTCGTCGGCCCGGTCGACACCCAGTCCGTCTACGTCACGATCGCCAACCCCCTTCGTTCTTGAGGCAACTCAACCCGACCGACCTGGGAGAGGAGAGCGCCACTGTGCCTCCCACTGATGCGAGCACCCACACCGGAGCCGGTCCAACACCCCAGCTCGGCGGGGGCGTCGAGGACACCTTGGACCTGCGGCTCCCCGAGGAACTCCTCGCGCTCATCCGGGAGGATGAGCCGTCGGTGGACTCCGGGGAGGCGGACGGCTCAGCCGCGGGGGATCTGCTCGGCACCCCCGCCGACTGGGGGCCCGCCGTCACCTCCGCCGGCTCCTTGCAACTCGTCCCCGTACGCATCGAACGCGACGTGGCCCTCATCAGCCGATGGATGAACGACCCCGCCGTGGCAGCCTTCTGGGAACTGGCGGGACCCGACTCCGTCACCGCCGCCCACCTGCGCGCCCAACTCGACGGCGACGGCCGCAGCGTCCCCTGCCTCGGCGTGCTCGACGGTATCCCCATGAGCTACTTCGAGATCTACCGCGCCGACCTCGACCCGCTCGCGCGGCACTATCCGGCCCGTCCCCATGACACCGGCATCCATCTCCTCATCGGTGGCGTCACCGACCGCGGCCGCGGTGTCGGCTCGACCCTCCTCAGAGCAGTGGCGGACCTCGTCCTCGACCATCGCCCCCGCTGCGCACGCGTAATCGCCGAACCCGATCTGCGCAACACCCCCTCCGTGTCCGCCTTTCTGAGCGCCGGCTTCCGCTTCTCCTCCGAAGTCGACCTCCCCGACAAGCGAGCTGCCCTCATGGTCCGCGATCGCGCGCTTCGCAAACTGCTGTGAACGACCCGCTGCCTTACTTACACCGCTCGACCCGCATCGGTTCCACTCGAGGAGTCACCGTGCCGAAGTCCCTTGCCACCCACGACTCCGAACAGCCGCCCGGGATCCCCTTCACCCCGCCGGGTCTGAACCCACAGACCTGGGACCGGGCGTCCGGCCGCCTCCTCGCCAAAATGCTCGGTGAGTTCGCCTACGAAGAGATCATCGAACCGGTCCCCGACCGTCAGGCGCTCGCCCCGACCGCGCCCACCCGGACGACCCCCGCGCCAGAGGCCCCCATCCCGACGGCCCCCGCTCGCTACACACTTGCGCTCGACGACGGCGGCAGCCTGTCCTTCCAGGCCCGGCGCGGAGCGTACGGAAGCTGGAGAGTCGATCCGGACTCCATCGAGTACAAGGGCCGCCGCTTCACCGACCCGCTCGCCTTCCTCGTCCGGGCCCGCCGCCGGCTCGCCGTCGACGGCGCCACCCTCGGTCATCTCCTGCGCGAGCTGACCACCACCCTCGTCTCCGACACCGGGCTCGACCACGACGCGCTCACCGGGCCAGAGCTCGCCGACCTCGGCTATGCCGAGCTCGAAGGCCACCAGACGGGCCACCCCTGGCTCGTCCTCAACAAGGGCCGCATCGGCTTCTCCGCCACGGACACCGCCCGCTGGTCGCCCGAGGCCCGCCGACCCGCGCCGCTCCCATGGATCGCGGTCAGATCCACCCTCGCCGCCTACCGAGGCGTTCCCGGACTGTCCCGCCCCGACGATCTCTACGCCCGTGAACTGGACGCATCCGTCCGTGCGTCCTTCGCCGCCGTACTGCGCGCCAGGGGCCTCGACCCGGAGGCGTACCTCTATCTCCCCGTACACCCCTGGCAGTGGGACGAGGTACTCCTGCCCCTATTCGCCCCCGCCGTCGCCCAGGGCGACATCGTCCCGCTCCCCTCCGACGGTGATCTGCGGCTGCCGCAGCAGTCGATCCGCACCTTCGCGAACCTGGATCGCCCCGACCGGCACACCGTCAAACTGCCGCTGTCCATCCTCAACACCCTGGTCTGGCGAGGCCTGCCGACCGAGCGCACCCTCGCCGCCCCCGCCGTGACCTCCTGGGTGCACGGACTGCGCGACGCGGACCCGTTTCTGCGGGACGAGTGCGGCGTCATCCTTCTCGGCGAAGTCGCATCGATCGCCGTCGCGCACCCTCTGTACGACCATCTCCCCGAGGTGCCGTACCAGTACAAGGAACTCCTCGGCGCGATCTGGCGCGAGCCCCTGCAGCCTCGGCTCGCCCCGGGCGAGCGGGCCCGCACTCTGGCCTCGCTGCTGCACGTCGACCGCGAGGGCCGATCCTTCACGGCGGAGCTGGTCTCCCGATCCGGCCTCGCTCCCACGGTCTGGCTCCAGCGGCTCTTCTCCGCGCTGCTGCCGCCGCTGCTGCACTTCCTCTACCACTACGGCACCGTCTTCTCCCCGCACGGCGAGAACGCCATCGTCGTCCATGACGACCGGGACGTGCCCGTCCGTCTGGCGATCAAGGACTTCGTCGACGATGTGAACGTCAGCGCCCAGCCGCTCCCCGAACACGACTCCATGCCTGAGGACGTACGGAAGACGCTTCTCACCGAGGAGCCTGCCTTCCTGACGCAGTTCATCCACGCAGGTCTCTTCGTCGGCGTCTTCCGCTTCCTCGCACCCCTCTGTGAGGAACAACTGGGTGTGCCGGAGGAGCGGTTCTTCTCGCTCGTACGGGCGGAGATCCTGCGGTATCAGGCCGCCTTCCCGGAGCTCAAGGAGCGCTACGAGATGTTCGATCTGCTGACCCCGGTGATCGAGCGCCTCTGTCTCAACCGCAACCGGTTGCATCTGGACGGCTACCGAGACCGCCCCGACCGCCCCCACGCCGCTGTCCACGGCACGGTGCCCAATCCGCTGAGCCCGGCCCGATGACCCGATCTGTGATCGCGCTGTCAGTGGTGCCCCGTAGGGTGGACTGGCTATGACGAAGCCATCCCTCCCCGAGCTCCTCCATGCCGCCGTCACCGCCGTCGGCGGAGTGGAACGGCCAGGCCAGGTCACCATGGCCGAGGCCGTCGCCGAAGCGGTCGACAACGACTCCCATCTGCTTGTCCAGGCCGGCACCGGCACCGGAAAGTCTCTCGGCTATCTGGTGCCCGCCCTGGCGCACGGGGAGAGAGTCGTCGTGGCCACGGCCACCCTGGCCCTCCAGCGCCAGCTCGTGGAGCGTGATCTTCCGCGTACGGTCGAGGCACTGCACCCGCTGCTGCGCCGGCGGCCGGAGTTCGCCATGCTCAAGGGCCGTTCCAACTATCTCTGTCTGCACCGCCTCCACGAGGGCGTGCCGCAGGAAGAGGAGGACGGCCTCTTCGATCAGTTCGAGGCCGCCGCACCCACCAGCAAGCTCGGGCAGGACCTGCTCCGGATGCGTGACTGGTCCGACGAGACCGAGACCGGGGACCGCGACGATCTCACCCCGGGCGTTTCCGACCGGGCCTGGGCACAGGTCTCCGTCTCCTCGCGGGAGTGCCTGGGGGCGTCGAAGTGCGCATACGGCGCGGAGTGCTTCGCCGAGGCTGCCCGTGAGCGCGCGAAACTGGCCGATGTCGTGGTGACGAACCACGCGCTTCTCGCGATCGACGCGATCGAGGGCGCCCCGGTGCTCCCGCAGCACGAAGTCCTGATCGTCGACGAGGCCCATGAGCTGGTGTCCCGGGTGACCGGTGTCGCGACCGGCGAGCTCACGCCCGGCGCCGTGAACCGTGCCGTTCGCCGCGCCGCCAAGCTGGTCAACGAGAAGGCAGCGGACGCTCTGCAGACCGCGGCCGAGACCTTCGAGCGACTGATGGAACTCGCGCTTCCCGGCCGTCTCGAGGAGATCCCCGAGGATCTCGGATACGCCCTGATGGCGCTTCGCGACGCGGCGCGCACGGTAATCTCGGCCCTCGGCAGCACCCGCGACAAGTCCGTCCAGGACGAGGACGCCGTACGCAAGCAGGCCCTGGCCTCGGTCGAGAACATCCATGACGTCGCCGAGCGCATCACTCAGGGCTCGGAGTACGACGTCGTCTGGTACGAGCGACACGACCGTTTCGGCGCGTCCCTTCGGGTGGCACCGCTCTCCGTCTCCGGTCTGCTGCGCGAGAAGCTCTTCGCGGAGCGATCGGTGGTTCTGACCTCCGCCACGCTCAAGCTCGGCGGTGACTTCAACGGTGTCGGGGCCTCGCTCGGCCTGGCCCCCGAGGGCACTGCGGAAGCGGCGACCGGCGAAGCCGCTGATGTCACGAGCCCGGAGTGGAAGGGGCTCGACGTCGGTTCGCCCTTCGACTATCCGAAGCAGGGCATCCTCTATGTCGCGCGCCATCTGGCGACTCCCGGCCGGGAGGGCTCCCGCGGCGACATGATGGACGAACTCGCCGAGCTGGTGGAGGCGGCCGGCGGTCGTACGCTCGGTCTCTTCTCCTCGATGCGGGCCGCCCAGGCAGCGGCCGAAGAGCTGCGCGGCAGGCTCGACAAGCCGATCCTGCTCCAGGGCGAGGAGACGCTAGGAGAGCTGATCAAGGCCTTCGCCGCCGACCCGGAGACCTGCCTGTTCGGCACGCTCTCCCTCTGGCAGGGTGTCGATGTGCCGGGAGCCAGCTGTCAGCTGGTGGTCATGGACCGGATCCCGTTCCCACGCCCCGACGATCCGCTGATGAGCGCTCGCCAGAAGGCCGTGGAAGAGGGGGGCGGTAATGGCTTCATGGCCGTCGCCGCGACGCATGCCGCCCTCTTGATGGCCCAGGGATCGGGCCGCCTCGTACGCGCCACGGGCGACCGGGGCGTGGTCGCCGTACTCGACCCGCGTCTGGCCAATGCCCGGTACGGGAGCTATCTGCGCGCCTCCCTGCCCGACTTCTGGTACACGACGGACCGCAACCAGGTGCGTCGATCGCTGGCCGCGATCGACGCTACGGCCAAGGCGGACGGCAGGTAGGCCAAGGCGGACGGCATAGGGCGCGGACGGCAAGTAGGCAAACGCCGAGCAGACCCAGTCCGAGCAGATATAGGGGCGCAGACATAACTGGGCCCCGGGACCGGCGCAGTGGGTCCCGGGGCCGGTCAGAGCCGACGGGGCTGTCACACCCGCCGCAGCACCGCCACCACCTTGCCGAGGATGGTCGCCTCGTCACCAGGAATCGGCTGGTACGCCGCGTTGTGCGGGAGCAGCCACACATGGCCGTTCTCCCGCTTGAAGCGCTTGACCGTGGCCTCGCCCTCCAGCATCGCGGCCACGATGTCGCCGTTCTCCGCGACGGGCTGGCGGCGCACCGTCACCCAGTCCCCGTCGCAGATCGCGGCCTCGATCATCGAGTCGCCGACAACCTTCAGTACGAACAACTCACCGTCGCCCACAAGCTGGCGGGGGAGCGGGAAGACGTCCTCGACCGACTCCTCGGCGAGGATCGGGCCACCGGCCGCGATCCGGCCGACGAGCGGCACATACGAGGCGGCGGGCTTGCCGGTCGTGTCGGTCGGCTGTGTGCTGGGCTGGTCGGAGCCGCGAACCTCGTACGCCCTGGGGCGGTGCGGGTCCCGGCGCAGGAAGCCCTTGCGCTCCAGAGCCATCAGCTGGTGTGCCACGGAAGAGGTGCTGGACAGCCCGACCGCCTGGCCGATCTCACGCATCGACGGCGGGTATCCCCGACGCTGTACGGAGTCACGGATCACCTCGATGACGCGCCGCTGCCGATCCGTGAGACCGGAGCTGTCGGCTCGGATCCCTGGAGGTCGGCCGGGCAGCGAACGCGTGGGCTTGGGCCCCTCGGGTGTCGTGGCTGCGTCATCCATGGCATGCACCGGCTCGAATCGGTTCTGGGAGCGGTCCTGGGCAGTGATGGTGGCACTGTCTGCGGTGGTGGTCACGTCGGCCCCTCTCGAATGGTCTCCCTAGCTGGACAACGGTAGTGGGTTTCGAAAGGTTGCGCCAAACACACGTTCGAGTGAAAAATCGCAGATTGTCTGACGTGAGCGCCGGGCTGGGTGTATGTGCGAACGATCGAGTCGTAAGGCAATTCGGGCCATTACGGTAACCTTCGCGGCCGGGCAGCGGAGGGGCGGGGTGCTGCCGGGGTGATTCCCAGTCTTGCACTCGGGGGGCCGGAATCCGCGGAGCCGCGCGATTCCCGTAATCTCGTGGCCGGTCCCGCGCCGCTTCGATGGCGCGGTGTCACCACCCGTACGCCTGCTGTGTGCAGGCGCCGCAGCGCGACACGCGCTGAGAGTGGAAAGTGCGACCAAACCCCAGATCTAGTGGTTGGATTGTGTCAGCCGCCCAGAAGTTGTGGTCCCCGGTCCTCCAAGACCGCGGCCATCGCCTATGCTTGGGGCTGCTTCGAAGGGCTTCGACCGGCCCGTCGAGGCCATTCAGTCGTGCTGTGAAGGAGGGTTGGGAGCCATGCACTGCCCCTTCTGCAGGCACCCCGACAGCCGTGTCGTCGACAGTCGCACCACCGACGACGGAACGTCGATCCGGCGCCGCCGGCAGTGTCCTGACTGCTCCCGTCGCTTCACCACGGTGGAAACCGCCTCGCTGATGGTGATCAAGCGCAGCGGCGTGACCGAGCCCTTCAGTCGCACGAAGGTCATCTCCGGCGTCCGCAAGGCATGCCAGGGGCGGCCGGTCACCGAGGACGCCCTCGCCAAGCTCGGCCAGCGGGTCGAGGAAGCGGTGCGCGCCACCGGCAGCGCCGAGCTGACCACCCACGACGTGGGTCTGGCCATACTCGGCCCCCTGCAGGAACTCGACCTTGTCGCGTACCTGCGCTTCGCGTCCGTGTACCGGGCTTTCGACTCACTCGAAGACTTCGAGGCCGCCATCGCGGAACTACGCGAGCAACGGCCTCCCGCAGAGGAACGCGGGACCGGCGAGACCCTTGAGGTCCCCGTGCCCGCCACCGCCGCCGACTGAGCAACATCTGGCTGAGCGGCTCGGCCCGCCCCATCGGCCCGCCGATCGCCAGCAGGGCGGCAAAAGACCTGTCACGGGCGGCGCTGCGAGCGGCGCCCGGGGCATCAGACACAGAACTGTGCCACGGGAAGATCTGGGCACTTCAGGGCGTTTTTGCCCATGTATGGGAGGCGGCATGACAGAGACGACGAGCGGCCCGGCACGGGGGTCCCGCGCCAAGGGATCCAAGGCGAGCAAGGGTCTGCGTATCGAGCGAATCCACACCACCCCCGGCGTGCATCCGTACGACGAGGTGGTCTGGGAGCGCCGTGACGTCGTCATGACCAACTGGCGCGACGGCTCGGTCAACTTCGAGCAGCGTGGCGTCGAGTTCCCCGACTTCTGGTCGGTGAACGCGGTCAACATCGTCACCAGCAAGTACTTCCGCGGGGCCGTCGGCACCCCGCAGCGCGAGACCGGTCTCAAGCAGCTGATCGACCGGATCGTGAAGACGTACCGGAAGGCCGGCGAGGACTACAACTACTTTGCCTCGCCCGCCGACGCCGAGATCTTCGAGCACGAGCTGGCGTACGCCCTCCTGCACCAGATCTTCAGCTTCAACTCGCCGGTGTGGTTCAACGTCGGCACGCCCCAGCCGCAGCAGGTCTCCGCCTGCTTCATCCTGGCCGTCGACGACTCCATGGAGTCGATCCTCGACTGGTACAAGGAAGAGGGCATGATCTTCAAGGGCGGCTCCGGCGCCGGCCTGAACCTCTCCCGGATCCGTTCCTCCAAGGAACTGCTCTCCTCCGGCGGCAACGCCTCGGGTCCCGTCTCCTTCATGCGCGGCGCCGACGCGTCCGCAGGAACGATCAAGTCGGGCGGTGCCACGCGCCGCGCGGCCAAGATGGTCATCCTCGACGTCGACCACCCCGACATCGAGAACTTCATCGAGACCAAGGTCAAGGAAGAAGAGAAGATCCGCGCCCTGCGTGACGCGGGCTTCGACATGGACCTGGGCGGCGACGACATCACGTCCGTCCAGTACCAGAACGCCAACAACTCGGTCCGTGTGAACGACGAGTTCATGAAGGCCGTCGAGTCCGGCGGCAAGTTCGGGCTGCGCGCCCGGATGACCGGCGACGTCATCGAGGAGGTCGACGCCAAGTCGCTCTTCCGCAAGATGGCCGAGGCGGCCTGGGCCTGCGCCGACCCCGGCATCCAGTACGACGACACCATCAACCACTGGCACACCTGCCCCGAGTCCGGCCGGATCAACGGCTCGAACCCGTGCAGCGAGTACATGCACCTGGACAACACCTCGTGCAACCTGGCCTCGCTGAACCTCATGAAGTTCCTGAAGGACGACGGCAAGGGCCACCAGTCCTTCGACGTCGAGCGCTTCGCCAAGGTCGTCGAGCTGGTCATCACCGCGATGGACATCTCCATCTGCTTCGCGGACTTCCCGACGCAGAAGATCGGCGAGAACACCCGCGCCTTCCGTCAGCTGGGCATCGGCTACGCCAACCTCGGCGCCCTGCTGATGGCGACGGGCCACGCGTACGACTCGGTCGGCGGCCGCGCGCTCGCCGGCTCCATCACCTCGCTGATGACGGGTACCTCGTACAAGCGCTCCGCCGAGCTCGCCGCGGTCGTCGGTCCGTACGAGGGCTACGCCCGCAACGCCGCGCCGCACAAGCGCGTCATGAAGCAGCACGCCGACGCCAACGCGGTGGCCGTCCGCATGGACGACCTGGACACGCCGATCTGGGCCGCCGCCACGGAGGCCTGGCAGGACGTGATCCGCCTCGGCGAGAAGAACGGTTTCCGTAACTCCCAGGCGTCCGTCATCGCCCCGACCGGCACCATCGGTCTCGCGATGTCCTGCGACACCACCGGTCTTGAGCCCGACCTCGCCCTGGTCAAGTTCAAGAAGCTGGTCGGCGGCGGCTCGATGCAGATCGTCAACGGCACGGTTCCGCAGGCGCTGCGCCGTCTCGGCTACCAGCCGGAGCAGATCGAGGCGGTCGTCGCCCACATCGCCGAGAACGGCAATGTGATCGACGCCCCCGGCCTGAAGACCGAGCACTACGAGGTCTTCGACTGCGCCATGGGTGAGCGTTCCATCTCCGCGATGGGTCACGTCCGCATGATGGCGGCCATCCAGCCGTGGATCTCGGGCGCGCTCTCCAAGACGGTCAACATGCCGGAGTCGGCGACCGTCGAAGAGGTCGAGGAGATCTACTTCGAGGCGTGGAAGATGGGCGTCAAGGCGCTCGCGATCTACCGCGACAACTGCAAGGTCGGCCAGCCCCTCTCCGCCAAGACCAAGGAGAAGGCGAAGGCCGTGGTCACCGCGAAGGCCGAGGAGACGATCCGGGCCGCGGTCGAGAAGGTCGTCGAGTACCGTCCCGTCCGCAAGCGCCTCCCCAAGGGCCGTCCCGGCATCACCACCTCCTTCACGGTGGGCGGCGCCGAGGGCTACATGACCGCCAACTCATACCCGGACGACGGTCTCGGCGAGGTCTTCCTGAAGATGTCGAAGCAGGGCTCGACTCTCGCGGGCATGATGGACGCATTCTCGATCGCCGTCTCGGTCGGTCTGCAGTACGGCGTGCCGCTGGAGACGTACGTCTCGAAGTTCACCAACATGCGCTTCGAGCCGGCCGGTATGACGGACGACCCGGACGTGCGGATGGCGCAGTCGATCGTCGACTACATCTTCCGCCGCCTGGCGCTGGACTTCCTGCCCTTCGAGACGCGCTCCGCGCTCGGCATCCACTCGGCCGAGGAGCGCCAGCGTCACCTGGAGACCGGTTCGTACGAGCCGTCCGACGAGGACATGGACGTCGAGGGTCTGGCCCAGTCGGCGCCGCGCCAGCAGGAGCCGCTGAAGGCGGTCGCGGCCCCCAAGGTGGAGGTCCCGGCTCCGAAGCAGGCGCACACCTCTGCGGAGCTCGTCGAGATGCAGCTGGGCATCAGCGCGGACGCGCCGCTGTGCTTCTCCTGCGGGACGAAGATGCAGCGAGCGGGCTCCTGCTACATCTGCGAGGGCTGCGGCTCGACCAGCGGCTGCAGCTGATTCCGGGCACCCTTCGGGGGTGAACTGCCTGGTCGGGGAGGGGAGTCGGGGTTTCCCGGCTCCCCTCCCCGACTTCACGCCCCGGGGTTGCGCCCGTTGTGCCCCCGCTGATCAGCTGCCCATCAGGGTTACGAAGGACTGCGGGTCTGCGTCGAATCCGCGGACCGTTTCGTGGAACTGCCACTCGCCCGCATCGCCCCGAATGAATTCGCCGACCACGGCAGCGGTGGATCCCGAGACGGCGGCGAAGTCGTTCTGGCCCAGCTCGGTGTGTCCTTCGAGAATGCGGACAAGGGTGTTCGCTATGTCGGCGAACACCCGGCGTCCTTCCCGCTGCTGGATGACCACGCCCACGACGACGCGCCCGTACGTGGCAGCGAGCCGCTCGAATTCCAGCGTCATGACCTCGTCGGAGCCGAAGCCCTGACCGGTCTTGCTGTCTCGGGTCAGGATGATCGTGCCGTCCGGCGACCGGCTGTCGAAGTGCACCACGTACGCCGGTTCACCGTGCGGGGCGTCCGCCTGGTACGTCGCGGCGACGATGTCGAGATCATGCGGCGGCTCACCCAGGGGGCTCGGATCCCACCGGAGGGTCACCTCCGCCTTCCGGACCCCCTTGTTGAGACTGCTCACCAGATTCCCCTTCCCCGTAACTGCCAGGAGATTTGCGTCGGTTGACCATGCTGCCACGCCGGCGGTGCACATTGGGCGGGTGCGCAGGGTGGCCGGAAGAGCTGGTACGGGTGGACTCCACCAGGAGAGTGACCGGGGCCACGTTCCGCGCCGTACGATGGCGCGGTGCTGGTCAAGTGGATTCGCTGCACCGTCGTGGACCGTCGTGGGTTCGAGCGGGGGCAGCGAAAGTGGGCGGGGCTGCTGGGTGAGCCGGGATTCCGGGGACAGGGCGGCGGGTGGAGCAAAGGGCGGCCGCATGTCGCGCATGTCTTCGCCTTCTGGGAGAGCCGCGCCTTCTACGACTCGTTCATGGCGCGCTCCCATGACCGGCTGGCGTCCGGGCAGACAGGAACGTACAAGGACATACAGGTCAAGCTCTTCGATCACCGCTTCGACGTGAAGACGGGGTTCGAGCCGCGTTTCACCGACGCCGACGTGGTACGGGTCGCACACTGCCGGGTGCGCGAGGACCGGGTCGAGCACTACGCGCTGATGCAGGAGAAGGTGTGGAATCCGGCCATGGCCGGATCGCCGGGGATGGTGCGCGGTCTGTTCGGGGAGGCGCCGGGGAGCGAGTTCCTGGTGATGTCGATGTGGCAGTCGGCGGCCGAGCACGGGAAGTACCGCAGGGAGCGGGTGGAGCGGCTGCTGCTGCGCGCGCAAACCGAGGCGGATGTCTCGGCGCTGGCCGGTGATGTGGTGCAGCTCGAATCGTCTTGGACGGTCTGAAGCCGACCGCGGCACATTCCCTGCCCGCCCTGCCCCGCCCTCAGCGCCCTTCACCGTCCTGATACGCCGGACGGAGCCGTCATACGCCGGACGGAGCCGTCATACGCCGGACGGAG
This sequence comes from Streptomyces sp. NPDC005408, assembly GCF_040606445.1. Lineage (NCBI taxonomy): Bacteria > Bacillati > Actinomycetota > Actinomycetes > Kitasatosporales > Streptomycetaceae > Streptomyces > Streptomyces sp. NPDC005408. Next base: position 51,286 of record NZ_JBEXEX010000005.1, read on the forward strand.
CCGTCCCGACTGCTCGGCCGAGTCCGGGGCGATCTACTGTCATGACATGGCACGACCGCGACGCATCGTTCTCGTTCGGCACGGCGAGTCGGAGGGGAACGCCGATGACACTGTGTACGAGCGCGAGCCCGACCATGCGCTGCGGCTGACCCCGACCGGCTGGGCCCAGGCGGAGGAGACGGGCGCACGGCTGCGTGAGCTGTTCGGACGCGAGCGCGTCAGTGTCTACGTCTCTCCCTATCGCCGTACCCACGAGACCTTCCGCGCCTTTGCCCTCGACCCGGGACTGGTGCGGGTCAGGGAGGAGCCGCGGCTGCGCGAGCAGGACTGGGGGAACTGGCAGGACAGGGAGGACGTACGCCTGCAGAAGGCGTACCGCGACGCCTACGGCCACTTCTTCTACCGCTTCGCCCAGGGGGAGTCGGGAGCGGATGTCTACGACCGGGTCGGTGCCTTCCTGGAGAGCCTGTACCGGAGCTTCGAGTCGCCGGACCATCCGCCGAACGTGCTCCTCGTGACGCACGGACTGACCATGCGGCTGTTCTGCATGCGCTGGTTCCACTGGTCGGTCGCGGATTTCGAGTCGCTCTCCAACCCGGACAACGCCGAGACGCGGATACTGCAGCTCGGCGAGGACGGCCGCTACACCCTTGACCGGCCGTTCGAGCGGTGGCGCACCCCCGAGCCCTACGGGGTCACCGGATAGAGTGGCAGGAAGATGACCGCTGATTCCTCTCGCGACCGGCGCTTCGAACGCGCCCTGGACAGCCTGCGCGGACTGTCTGTGGGAGACGCCCTGGGCTCCCAGTTCTTCGTTCCCTCGAACTATCCCTTGCTGAAGCGGCGCGCCCTGCCGCCGGGCACCTGGCAGTGGACCGACGACACCGAGATGGCCTGCTCGGTGCTGTCCGTGCTCGCGGCCCATGACCGGGTGGACCAGGACGCACTCGCTCGGTCCTTTGCCGAACACCATGACTTCGACCGCGGTTATGGCCCTGCAGTCAACCGTATGCTCCGGCTGATCAGAGAGGGCAGCGACTGGCGTGAACTCGCCGCCGCGCTCTTCAAGGGCCAGGGATCGTGGGGCAACGGCTCCGCGATGCGTATCGCGCCGCTCGGTGCCTGGTACGCCGACGATCCGGAGCAGGCCACCCACCAGGCCGAGATCTCCTCGTACACCACGCACCAGCACCGCGAGGCCGTGGTCGGGGCGATGGCCGTAGCGGCCGCAGCCGCGCTGGCGGCGGATCCGGCCGGGCCGCCGGGGCCCGAGGACCTGCTCGACGGCGTCGTCGCGCTCGTACCGCGCAGCGCGGTGGGGGCAGGTCTGCGCCGGGCGCGGGACATGCTCGACTACAGCGACGCGGGGACCGTCGCCGCGGTCCTCGGCAGCGGGCGGCGCACCAGTGCGCATGACACCGTGCCGTTCGCGCTGTGGTCCGCGGCCCGCTCGCTCGGTGACTTCGAGCGGACGTTCTGGACGACGGCCCAGGTGGGCGGCGATGTGGACACCACCTGTGCCATCGCCTGCGGAGTGGTCGCTGCAGGCAAGTCGGGACAGCCGCCGGCTGCCTGGCTGGAGCAGACCGAGGACCTGCCGGACTGGGTGTCCCAACAGGCCTCCTGAGCTTCGGGACTGGGTACCCGACCGGCGCGCTGAGCCGCCGTGGCCGGGCCTGCGACCTCGTTCGGAGCGATCCGGCGGTCACGGTCCGGCATCGGCGCCGCCCCCGGGGCGTGCTTCCCTCGCGCCGCAGCTAGCCTGTCCGTCACTCACCGCCGCGCTGATCATCGCGGGCGGGAGCTCAGACGAGACACCGGTCGTACGCTCCGCCTTGCGGCACGCGCGCGTTGCCGGTCGGGAGGGGGTCCCGTGTCAGACGTACGTTCCACCGAGCCGTCGGATTCCGAGCCGGGTTCCGGCAAGGAGGCGGGGATTCCGGAGCTGCCCCGGGCTCGTGTTCCTGAGCCGCCTCGGGCGCCGGAGGATCTGTGGAAGCCGCCGCCACCGCATCAGGGCCAGGCCGGTGAACCTGCCGCCCGGCGCGTACGCGTACGCCCCGCCTCGCGCGCCATGGCGCCCGTCGCCACCCTCTGGGCGGCCCTGGCCACCGCCCTGCTGAGCGCACTTCTGCTCGGCGAAGGACTGGGCCTGAATCTGCTGATCGTGGCTGGGTCCGCCGCACTTTCCGCGTACTTCGCCGCCCGCGCGGCAGGTCGCCGGCTCCGCCCGTGGACGCTTGTCTGGGCGGTAGGCGGGCTGGCACTGCTGGCCATACCGGCGCTGCGGGATGCGGGCTGGCCGACGTTCCTCGCCGTCGTCGGCGCACTGTCCGCCGGATCGCTCGCGCTGCACGGCGGTCGCACTTGGCCGGGCGTACTCCTCGGCTCGCTGGGGCTGCTGGACTCGATCGGGTCGGGCATGGCCTGGGGATGGCGGGGCGTGCGCGAGCGGGCGGGTTCCTCGCGCGGCCGCTGGGGTCCTGTGGTCCGTACGACGGCGGTGGCTGCCGTGCTGCTGATCGTGTTCGGCGCGCTCTTCGCGGGCGCCGACGCCGCCTTTGCCGATCTGATCGGCGGCCTGATCCCGGACTTCTCGTTGGCCGAGGGCCCCTGGCGCTTCTTCCTCTGCGGGCTCGGCCTGGTCGGCGCGCTCGCCGCCGCGCACACCGCGGCCGCTCCGCTGCGCTGGGACCGGCTCGCGATACGCCCCGGCCGGGCCCGCGCCCGCTGGGAGTGGGCGCTGCCGCTGATCGTGCTCGATCTGCTGTTCGCCGCCTTCATCGCGGTCCAGCTCGCTGTTCTCTTCGGCGGCTACGACAAGGTGTTGCGGGAGACCGGACTGACGCACGCGGAGTACGCGCGCCAGGGCTTCTGGCAATTGCTCTGGGCGACCCTGCTCACGCTGCTGGTGATCGCGCTGGCGCTGCGCTGGGCCCCGCGCGCCGTTGCCGGCGACCGCTCCATCGTCCGGGGCGTTCTCGGCGTCCTGTGCCTGCTCACACTGGTCGTGGTGGCCTCGGCGCTGCGCCGGATGGATCTGTACGTCGACGCCTACGGGCTCACGCGACTGCGAGTTTCGGTGGCGGCGATGGAGCTGTGGCTCGGCCTGGTGATCGTTCTGATCATGGCGGCCGGGGCTTTCGGAGTGAAGTGGCTGCCGCGTGCCGTCGCCGCGAGCGCCGCTGCCGCGGTCCTCGTATTCGGCCTGCTCTCCCCGGACGGGATGGTGGCCGAGCGGAACGTACAGCGCTACGAGCGCACCGGGAAGATCGACGTGAGCTACTTCCAGATGCTGTCCGCCGACGCCGTGCCGGCCGTCGACCGGCTGCCGGAGCCGCTGCGCTCCTGCGCGCTGGACGGCATCGCGGAGAACCTGAGGGACGTGGACAAGCCCTGGTATGCGACCAGTTGGGGCGAGTGGCGGGCACGGAAGATCCTGGCGGAACGGAATGCCGACACCCATAGGTACGCGTGCTCCGAGTATGAGACGCCAGAGCAGCGCAATCAGTACGACGAAAACGAAGAATTCGATCAGGACGGCGAGATCGGGCCGTACGACTACGACAACCAGTGACATGAACCAGCCGCGACGACTGCGCGGCAGCTCGTGTCACGGCTGAGGTGAGGTACGGCCCGTACCCCCATGCGGGTACGGGCCGTACCTCCACGCGCGGCCCGTACCCCTGCTCTGCGCGGCGGCACTATGCCGCGTGGCCGCCGCCCGCGCCCGCCGCCCCGCTGAGCGCTTCCAGGTCGCTCTTGCGTACCCGTATGACGAACACCGCGGCGAGCACGGCGAGTCCGACCAGCCCGACCCCTGCCCAGAACGCCGTCGAGATGCCCTCTGCGAGCACCTGGTGCCCCCACGGTGGAGGCAGCTCGTGCGTCTTGGCGAAGATTTCCTTCTGGGCCGGTGTCGCATCAGTCAGGAAGTGCGGCATCTGACGTTCCGCCTCTTCACGGCTGGCGGTGCTGAAGAGGGTCATGAGAATCGACAGCCCCAGGGAACCTCCCACCATCTGTGTGGCGTTGAGCAGACTGGAGGCCGCACCCGATTCGTGCTGAGCGACACCCGAGACCGCCGTGAGCGTCGCCGTCACGAAGACCAGGCCCATACCGAAGCCGAAGAGCAGCATCGGCCCCAGTACCCCGCCCAGATACGAACTGCCCGGGTCGAGCGCCGTCAGCCATGCCATGCCGCTCCCGGTGAACACCGCGCCCGCGAACAGGAACGGCTTGGGGCCGAGTACCGGCAGCAGCTTGGAGGAGATGCCTGCGGCGGTCACGATCATCACAGTGACCGGCAGGAACGCCAGCCCGGAATTGATCGGGCTGTAGTCCAGCACGTTCTGCACGAACAGGACGATGAAGAAGAACATGCCGAACATCGCCGCGGCGAGGCTCATCATGATCAGATACGTTCCCGAACGGTTGCGGTCGGCGAACATTCGCAGTGGCGTGATCGGTTCCTTCGCCCGCCGCTCGATCAGTACGAACGCCGTGAGCAGCACGACGGCAACCCCGAAGGCGGCGAGGGTCAGCCTGTCGGACCAACCGTCCTCGGCGGCCCGGATGAAGCCGTAGACCAGGGACGCCATGCCCACGGTCGAGGTGAGCGCGCCCGTGATGTCGAAGCGGCCGGAGTGCCGCTCGGACTCATTGATGAATACCGGCGCGAGGACGGCGATCAGGATGCCGATCGGCAGGTTCACATAGAACACCCAGCGCCAGTTCAGCCACTCGGTGAGCATGCCACCGGCGAGCAGGCCGATGGCCGCGCCGCTGGCCGAGACCGCCGCGAAAATGCCGAACGCGCGGTTGCGCTCGGGGCCTTCGCGGAATGTCGTGGTGATGAGCGCGAGCGCCGTGGGTGACGCGATGGCGCCGCCGACACCCTGGAGCGCGCGGGCCGCGAGCATCTGCCAGGGCTCCTGCGCCACGCCGCACAGCAGTGAGGCGAAGGTGAAGAGCAGCACGCCGAAGACGAACACCCGCCGTCGGCCGAGAATGTCGCCCGCCCGGCCTCCGAGCAGCAGCAGACCGCCGAAGGTGAGGGTGTAGGCATTGACCACCCAGGAGAGCTGGGTGGTGGTGAACTCGAGTGTCCCTTGGATGTGCGGGAGCGCGATATTCACAATCGTCGTGTCGAGGACCACCATGAGCTGCAGGGCGGCGATGACGGCGAGAGCGATTCCGGGGCGCCCCTGTCTGCGGGCTGCTCCCGGCTGGGCTGGAGCAGTTAACTGAGAGGTTGTCACTATGGTCCCCCACAAGTGAGTTAGTGAACGAAGCCGTTCACTGTCTCGTCAACCGTAGAGAATCCCCTTCAGTGAACGCAAGCGTTCACTGAACTCCTGTCCCCAACGGAGAGATGAAGATGGGCAATTCGCGCTGGACCGGCGCCACCGAGACACCCCCGGTCTCGCTGCGCCGCCGAGGACCCGTGCTGGAACGCGCGATCCTCGAGGCCGCTCTGGAGCAGCTGAGTACGGTCGGCTGGAGCGGGCTCACCATGGAAGGCGTCGCCGCAGGCGCCCAGACGGGCAAGGCCGCCGTCTACCGGCGCTGGCCGTCGAAGGAGGACCTCGTCGCGGACGCCCTGCAGGCAGGACTGCCGACGCTGGACGAGGCCGCCGACCACGGCAGCATCCGCGAGGACCTCTTCCAGCTCTGTCGGCGCGTACGCGACGCGATGTACTCCAGGTCCGGCTTCGCCCTGCGTTCGGTGCTTCACGAGTGCGACAGCTCCACGGCCGAACGCTTCCACGGAGTGATCGTGCGCCAGGTCGTCGAGCCGTCCAACCAGCTCTTCCGGGAGGTGGTGCACCGTGGGGTCACGCGGGGGGACGTTCGTCCCGATGCCACCGGCGACCTGGTCTTCGACGTGATCCCGGGCCTGATGATGTACCGCTCGAAGGTGTGCGGCAGCGAATGGCCCGACGAGGACATCTCCGAGATGATCGATCAGGTGATGGTGCCGCTTCTGCGCCCTCGTAACGGCTGAACACCCCGGCGGAACCGGTGAACGCGGTCACGCCGAGCCGGTGAGTGCAATCCGGTTGTCGTGGGTGGGGTCCGGCGGCGTACCCTTGCTGGCGCCATGCCGTACGAACCACCCACCCACACAGTCGAGCGCTCGATCAGAGCCACCACCGGCGCCAAGATCGTCGCTGGTGTCGACGAGGTCGGACGCGGTGCGTGGGCCGGTCCGGTCACGGTGTGCGCGGCGATCACCGGACTGCGCCGGCCTCCCGCCGGTCTCACCGATTCCAAGCTGATCAGCCCGAAGCGCCGTACGGAACTTGCTGGGCTGCTGGAGCAGTGGGTCACGGCGCACGCCCTGGGACATGCCTCGCCGGAGGAGATCGACGAACTGGGGATGACCGCGGCGCTGCGGCTCGCCGCCGTCCGCGCGCTGGACGCTCTTCCGGTCCGGCCGGACGCGGTCATCCTCGACGGCAAGCACAACTACCTCGGGTCCCCCTGGCAGGTCCGTACGGTCATCAAGGGGGACCAGTCCTGTGTGGCGGTCGCCGCCGCCTCGGTGATCGCCAAGGTGCGCAGGGACGCGATGATGGCCGAACTGCGGAGTGAGTTCGCCGATTTCGGCTTCGACGCCAACGCGGGCTATCCCTCGCCCGTGCACAAGGCAGCCCTTGAGGTGCTGGGGCCCACGCCCTACCACCGGCTTTCGTGGGCCTATCTCGACTCGCTGCCCCAGTGGCGGCACCTCAAGAAGGTCCGCCTCTCCGCGGAGGCGGCCGCACTGGAAAGCGGGGGCCAGCTCGGCTTCGAATTCTGAACCCGCCCCCGCGTCAGGGGAGTCGCACCCATGTGCCCACCCGCCGGTGCCTTCCGCTCCGGCATTTGATAGACATCCACCCATGCCTCTCATCCCCGAGGAGCCTCAGATTCACGAGAGTGCCCAGGGTCCCCGCGCTACTCCGGCCGCAGGCCGCACCGCGCCGACCCCCCGTCCCGTACCCGGTCCGCGTTCCGCGGCCTCGCCGCGTCCCGGACACCCGGGCCCCGGTCCGGCCAGGCCCGCTCCGCCGCGTACACACACCTCTGCCGGGCAGCCCCAGGCCGCCCGGCCGTCCAAGACCTCAGTGCCTCAGATCCAGCTGATCCCCGCCCCGGCCGACGGCGCGCTCGATGCCGCCGACGAGGCGGTCGATCTGCTGCTCGACTCCGGTCGTGCCCCGGGCGACGTCCTGGTGCTCACCACCGGTGAACAGCACCCGTGGGCCGCGCACGAGCTGTCCTTCGGCGAGGCCGCCTACTGGGCCCAGCACGACGCCCGTGACGACGTCTTCTACGCGGACGTCGCTGCGGTGGGCCGGGCCTCGGCCCGTCCCGTGGTGGTCGTCGCGGTCAACGGAGGCGCCTGCGACGACGCCGCCCGCGCACTGCCCGCGGCCCTGGCGAAGGCGACAGCGCTGCTGATCGTGTGCGGTGACCCCAAGCGGATCAACACCGTGCTGGGCACGGGTGTCTGACCCGTACGGTCTCCACGGACCGCGGGGTTCTCACGTCGTGATCCGGCTGCCCACGAGCTGGGCAGCCGGAAAGTGACACCCGTCGGCTCTCTGACGCCTGCGGGGTATTTCAGCGGGCTGCCGTGCGCCGCAGTGCTTCGGCCGCGCCGCCGGCAGTCCGCAGCGGCAGCGGTTCGGCGTCGGCCACCGTGTCGGCGAGATCGCCCGGCGACGACAGGGAGTTGGGCCGTCTGCCGCCCCGCCCCTCACCGAGCACCTGCCAGCCTCCGCGCGTCAGTGTGATGTACGCCCCGCAGCGCAGCCCATGCAGGGTGCAGGCGTCCCGCAGCCCCCACATCCACGCCCCGTCCTCCTCCGTCCATCGCTCGTCGCCCTCGCGGCAGTAGAGCAGCACGGCGGTGCGTACGGGCGTGCGCCGACGCAGATCGTGCGGGATGACCCTGCGCAGATGGACCAGCAGTACGTTGCGGAACTCCCAGCCGTCCACGGGGGCGGAGCGCCGGGCGAACGACGCACTGGCAGCGAGCCGTTCCTCGTGGTCGAGCACGGCGACAACCGCGGTGGCGGGTGCCGGCCGGTGCCGGGTGTGCAGTCCGCTGACCACCTCGCGGGGGCTGCGCAGCAGGGGTATCCCTGCCGCCGCCCACTCGGCAGGTTCGAGCATCCTGGCGAGGCGGCTGGCGGAACTCGCCGACGTGCTGATCGAAGTGGCTGCGGACGGAGCGAATCCGAAGGTCACGTTCCTCCCTTCGCATACGCGCCCACAGTGCGGGCAGGGACGGGTGCGGGCGCACCGCGGCACGGCCCTTCAGGGCCGCGAACGGGCCCGCGGGGAGCGCTCCAATTCTTGCTGGCGCGTGGTCATGCGGCAACGAGCAATTTGGCGTCACCGGCGGGAATCGGCGGGTATGAGGCTCATATCCCTGCCCTAACCCTGCCCATCCGCAACCCCGCTGACCCCTGGCGTCACGCCTGAACGGCAAGGACCAGCGGAAACACCCCCTTCGCCCCGGACCTGCGCAGCAGCCGCGCTGTTACGGCGAGGGTCCAGCCACTGTCCGAAAGATCGTCGATCAGGAGGACAGGACCGTCTGCTGCGGCCAGCGCCTCGGCCAACCGGGGCGGTACGGCGAACGCCTCGTGCAGTCCGCGCACCCGCTGGGCGCTGTTGGTGCGCGAGATCCGTGCCTCCATCGCTTCCGGCGCGTACTCCACCGTGCCCAGCAGGGGCATCCGGCCGACCTCGGCGATCCGGGCGCCGAGAGATCCCACCAGCTGAGGCTTGCTGTGCGAGGCGACGGTGACCACACCCACCGGCCGCGGCGGTGCGTCCGATGCACCGGACGCCCATCCACCGGGGCCCTTGGCCCAGTCGGCGAGCACGGTCACGACGGCCTGCACCACATCGTCCGGAACCGGTCCGTCCGGCGCCTGCGCCGCGAGCATCGGCCGGAGCCGGTTGCCCCAGCCGATGTCGGAGAGCCGCCCCAGCGCCCGGCCCGTGAAGGACTGCTCCCCTTCGGGGATACGGCCCTTGAGGCTGATGCCCACCGCCGCAAGGCCGGTCGGCCACATCTTGCGGGGCTCCACGTCCGCACCGGGCCTGCCCAGCTCCCCGCGCGCGGTGTCCAGGGCCGCGTCGGAGACCTTGTCACTGAAGCGGGCCCCCGAGCAGTTGTCGCAGCGCCCGCACGGCGCCGCTTCCTCGTCGTCCAGCTGCCGCCGCAGGAACTCCATACGGCAGTCCGTCGACCGTGCGTAGTCGCGCATCGCCTGCTGCTCGGACTCGCGCTGCCGGGCGACCCACGCATACCGCTCGGCGTCGTACGACCAAGGCTGGCCCGTGGTCGTCCAGCCACCCTTCACCCGGCGCACCGCACCGTCCACGTCGAGGACCTTGAGCATGGTCTCAAGTCGCGTACGCCGCAGCTCGACCAGTGGCTCCAGCGCGGGCAGGGACAGCGGCCTGCCCGCATCGGCAAGCACGCCGAGGGTGCGTCGCACCAGCTCCTCGGGCGGGAAGGCCACCGAGGCGAAGTACTGCCAGATCGCCTCGTCCTCCCGACCCGGCAGCAGCAGCACCTCCGCGTGCTTCACTCCACGCCCCGCGCGGCCCACCTGCTGGTAATAGGCGATGGGCGAGGAGGGCGAGCCCAGATGCACGACGAATCCGAGATCGGGTTTGTCGAAGCCCATGCCCAGGGCGGACGTGGCGACCAGTGCCTTGACGCGGTTGGCCAGCAGATCCTCCTCGGCCTGCTGACGGTCGGCGTTCTCCGTGCGGCCGGTGTACGAGGCCACCGTGTGGCCGCACTGCCGCAGATACGCGGTGACCTCCTCGGCCGCGGCGACCGTGAGCGTGTAGATGATCCCCGAGCCCGGCAGCTCGCCGAGGTGATCGGCCAGCCAGGCCAGCCGGGTGGCGGCATCGGGGAGCTGGAGCACGCTGAGGCTGAGGCTCTCGCGGTCCAGCGCGCCGCGCAGCACAAGGGCGTCGGTGCCCGCCCCGGTGCCCAGCTGCTCGGCGACGTCCGCGGTCACGCGGGCATTGGCGGTGGCGGTGGTGGCGAGCACCGGGACACCCGCCGGCAGATCCGCCAGCATGGTCCGCAGCCGTCGGTAGTCCGGCCGGAAATCATGGCCCCAGTCGGAGATGCAGTGCGCCTCGTCCACCACCAGGAGCCCTGTCGCGGCTGCCAGCCTGGGAAGCACCTGATCACGGAAGTCGGGGTTGTTGAGCCGCTCCGGACTGACCAGCAGCACATCCACCTCGCCTGCGGCCACCTCGTCCTGGACCGTGTCCCACTCCTCGGTATTGGAGGAGTTGATGGTCCGGGCGCGGATTCCGGCCCGCGCCGCCGCCTCCACCTGGTTACGCATGAGCGCGAGCAGGGGGGAGACGATCACGGTCGGGCCGCTGCCGCGCTCGCGCAGCAGCGAGGTCGCAACGAAGTACACCGCGGACTTGCCCCAGCCGGTCCGCTGCACGACCAGCGCCCTGCGCTTGTCGGCGACGAGCGCCTCGATCGCCCGCCACTGGTCCTCGCGCAGCCGGGCAGTGCCCGTGGTGTCCGAGACGAGGCGGGCGAGTACGGAATCGGCCGAGGCCCTGAGGTCCGCGGAATCAGCGAGGTCTGCGTTGGTCATGCCCCCATGCAACCCGATAGCACCGACAAAGCGCGAACGAGGCCGCCAGCCTGTGGATAACGTTATCCACAGGGGTCGCGGAGCCGGGGCCGCCACGAGACCGTCGTGCCATGAACAAGCACCACGAACCCACCGGTCCCGCCGACGAGCAGCAGATCACCCTGCGCGGACCCGCCGAACTGGCCGATGCTCTCCCGTACATGATGGGCTTCCATCCGAACGATTCGATCGTGCTCGTCGCAGTGCACGGCAACCGCGGCCGCTTCGGCGGGCGGCTGCGGCTCGGCATTCCGAGCTCGCCCCGCGAGTGGTCGCCCGTGGCCGAGCAGCTCGCGGAATGTCTGATCGAGGGCAGCGAACGCCGCGGCTCCCGCCCCGACGGCATCGTCGTCTTTCTCTGCCAGGACCCTGCCGAAGGTGAGACGAGCCGCCGGGTGATGGAGCGGCTGCGCCCGCTCGCGCAAAGACTGAGGACCGCGTGCGGCACCCTCGAGGTGCCGGTCTACGAGGCTCTCTGCATCTCCGACGGCCGTTTCTGGTCCTACTGCTGCCCGGATGCCCGCTGCTGTCCGCCCGAAGGCAGTGCCCTGGCGCTGCCCGGCACCTCGGTGATGGCCGCGGCCGCCGCCTATGCGGGGGTCCAAGTGCGTGGATCCCTGAGGGAGATGGAGGGGCGCGTCGCTCCCATGACCGCTCCGTCGGCGGCCGACCAGGAGAAGGCACTGGACAAGGCGGGCGCTGCGCTGATGTCCAGGATCCTGGACACAGAGGGGCGTGAGCAGGTCGCCACGGAGACCCTCTCGCTCGCCCGCCGGCTGATGAAGTGCATCGCGGAAACACCCCGATCCGGGGGCTGGGCCGAGACAGATGTTGCGGACGACCGGCTCATCACTCACGAGGAAGCCGCCGCCCTGATCCTCGGCCTCCAGGACCGGGACACCCGGGACCGGGCCGCGGAGTGGATGGAGGGCCCTGACGCAGGTCCGGCGCAGCGGCTCTGGCGGGCGCTCGCTCGACGCTGTGTCGGGCCCTACTGCGAGCACGCCGCCGCACCGCTGACCCTCGCAGGCTGGGTGGCCTGGTCAACGGGCGACGAACCCGGAGCGCGGGTCGCCCTTGGACGTGCCCTGCGAGTCGACCCGGACTACGTCTTCGCCCGCCTGCTGCACCGGGCATGCAACGAGGGCCTGGATCCGGAGACGCTTCGCAGCTGTCTGCGTGCGGCGCGCAGCTCACGGGAGCCGTCCGACGGCTCCGACGGCTCCGACGGCACCGGTGGCTCCGACCCGGGCGGGCGCGGCGAAGGTCCGTACCGCCCGCGGCCGCAGAAGGTTCGGCCGCCCCGGGGCAGGAAGGGCCTGCCGCCCGCCGGAACACACCCTGCGAAGTCGGCGTCGGCCGACCGGGTCCGGGGGAGTCGGCGCAGCGGGGAGCGCGGGACAAGGAGCGGGAGATGACGGCCGTGACCTGGGCGCCCGTGCCGCCGTTCACCGTCGTGGCGGAGTCGTACGACCCGTGCCGCCGTCATCGCAGCGGCTGTCCGGAGCGCACGAAAGGCACAGCAGATCACCCATGGCCCTCACCGCCCCTCGACCGCCCCAACAGCCTCGGACGGTTCAGGGCTCCGGCTCGGGCCCCGCGCCGCCCGGAGCCGGACGGACCGCTGATCTGCCGCCGGTGCACAACGCGCTCATCTGTGTCGCCCTGCCGTGCCTGGCGATCTCCCCCGAGCACGGCCAGCTCACCGGGACAGGGCTCGAAGGCGTCTATCAGTCGGGCCGGCGGCTGCTCTCCCGCTGCCAGTTGCGCATCGCGGGGCGCGAACCGGTCGCGGTGCAGAGCAGGTTGGTCTCCGCGGACCGCGCCACCTTCTTCGCCGTGGTGCGGACACCCGCCGACATTGGGCCGGACCCAGAGGTCGCCGTCGAGCGCTCGCGCGACGCCGACGGTACGGAACGGATCACGCTGCGCAGCTCGGCAGCGAGACCCCTCAGGCTCCCGGTGGAGATCGCGCTCGGCACCGACCTCGCGAGCCTGGGGGCGGTCGCGGCCGGACGCCCCGGTCCCGAACTGCGCGCCAGTGTCCACGACTCGGGAATGCGATGGTCCGCCGGCACCGGCTCCCACGCCGTCGTCACGGCGGATCCACCGCCGAAAGACGCCCTGGCCTCCGCCGGAATGCTTCGCTGGGAGGTGGAGCTCGCACCGGGGGCCTCGCGGACCATCGAGCTGCGGGTCCGCTCCGACCGTCCGGCCCGTCCTTCCGGCCGGACGGGCTGCCACCCCTTCGCCGAGGCGCGAGCAGAGGGGGACGACCCGAGGCTGCAGGCGCTGCTCAGGAGCAGCATGGGCGACCTCAAGGGGCTGCTGCTGCGGGACCCGGGGGGATCCGCGGACGTATACCTGGCCGCGGGCGTGCCCTGGCGATGCGGGCCGGCACCCGCCGATGCGCTCTGGGCTTCGCGGATGGCGCTCCCGCTCTCCACCCGGCTGGCCGCGGCCACCCTGCGGACGTTCGGCCGGACCCAACTCTCGGGGCCGGGATCGGACTTCGGGCGCATCCCCGGTCCGCTCAGGGACGCGGGTCCGCATCTGCCACCGAGTTGCACGGGTGTGGAGGCGACCCTCGCGTTCCCCTCGGTCCTTGCCGAGGCATGGCGCTGGGGTCTGCCCGAGCAGGAGCTGCTCGGGCTGCTGCCGACGGCGGAGCGCTGTCTGCACTGGCTGCGTCAGGCCGCGGGAGACGACGGCGTCCTGCCGGAGCCCGGTCCGTCCGGGGCCCGGCGCGCCGAGACCCAGGCCCATGCGCATCGGGCCGCGCTGCTGGGAGCCGACCTTCTGGAGGCCTTCGGCCGTCCCGGTGCCGAGGGCTGGCGCGAGTGGGCGAGCACGCTGCGGAGGCGTTTCAGGGAGGATTTCTGGATCGATGACAGGGCAGGTGGCCGTCCCGCCGCGGCGCGTCTGGCCGACGGACGGCCGGTACCTCATCTGGGAGGCGGCGCCGCGCATCTCCTCGACACCGGGCTGCTCGGCGGGGGACGGCTCGCCCCCGGCCTGCTGGACAAGGTGCAGACCGGGCAGCTGGCCAGGCTGCTCGGCGGTCCCGCGCTGGACTCCGGCTGGGGGCTGCGCAGCCTCGGGGCCAAGGAGCCGGGACACAACCCGTTCGGCCACCGCGCCGGAGCCGTCCGGGTGCACGAGACCGTCGTCGCCGTGGCGGGCCTGGCTGCCGCGGGGTACGAGAAGGAGGCCGTGTCCCTGCTGCGCGGCGTCATCGATGCAGCCGAGGCCTTTCGTTACCGGCTGCCCGAGATGTACGCGGGGGAGCAGCGCACGGCGGACGGCGCGCCGGTACCGCACCCCGCCGGCTGCCGGCCTGCGGCTCTGGCTGCGGCCGCCGGGATCCAGCTCCTGACGACCCTCGCCGGGATCCGTCCCGATGCCCCGGCCCGTATGGTCGCGCTGCGACCGGTGCGCTGCGTTCCCCTCGGCGCGGTGCAGCTGTCCGGACTGTGCGTCGCAGGTGAGCCCTTCGCCGTCCGGATCAGCAGGCTCGGCTTGGGAATGGTGGAGGAGGCCGCCGACGGCCTTCAGTTGGGGGTGTGAGCCGGGTGGGTGGGCAGGGCTGGGGGGTTGATGAAGAAAGAGTCGCGGCAGGTGGCGAAGGGAGTGTTTATCGTCAGGCAGACGACTATGATCACGGCATGTCTCCCTACGACCCGTCGGCCTTTCCGCCTTTTGCTGTCACCGTCGACCTGGTCGTGCTCACCGTGCGTCGTCATGCGCTCTGCGCGCTGGTCGTACGCCGCGGAGAGCCGCCGTTCCAGGGTCGGTGGGCGCTGCCCGGCGGCTTCGTCAGGGGCGACGAGGATCTTGCGGCGGCGGCAGCGCGCGAGCTCGCCGAGGAGACCGGACTGTGCGCGGACGACCCCACATCGCCGGCACCCGGGAACGGCGCGCATCTCGAGCAGCTGGCCACCTATGGAGACCCCAAGCGGGACCCTCGTATGCGCGTTGTCAGCGTGGCTCATCTGGTGTTGGCGCCCGACCTTCCCGCGCCCCGCGCGGGCGGTGACGCCAACAGCGCGCGCTGGGCCCCCGTCGAGGATCTCCTGGTCCAGGAGAACGGGTTCGGCCGCGAGGACGATCAGTCCGCCTCGCTCGCCTTCGATCATGCGCGGATTCTGGCGGACGGGGTGGAGCGGGCCCGTTCCAAGATCGAGTACTCCTCGCTGGCCACCGCATTCTGCCCGCCGGAGTTCACGGTCGGCGAGCTACGACGGGTGTACGAAGCGGTGTGGGGCGTCGCGCTCGATCCACGCAACTTCCACCGCAAGGTGACCGGCACTCCCGGCTTCCTGGTGCCCGCGGGCGGGACCACCACCCGTCAGGGCGGCCGCCCCGCGCAGTTGTTCCGCGCGGGCGGCGCCACCGTGCTGAACCCCCCGATGCTGCGTCCGGAAGTCTGACACCCGCGTCGGGCCCCTGCGCAAAAAGTCCTAAATGTCGCGTTATCTTGCTGCGGTACCCCCGAACTGCCGCCGAGCGGTCTCACCTCCCGCGAGAGAAGCGATGCTCCAGGCCATCGGACTGACCAGCACCCAACGCCGAGACCACCCGCCCGCCGTCGACGACGTCACGTTCGAGGCCCGGCCGGGCCTCGTCACTGCCCTCCTCGGCGTGGCCGGCTCCGGCAAGACGACGGCGCTGCGTCTGATGCTCCAACTCGAGGCCGGCCGAGGCGTCACGTACTTCCGAGGAAACCCTCTCCACCGCATCGCCCACCCGGCCCGTGAGGTCGGGGTGCTCCTCGGTGACGTACCCGGTCATCCGGCACGGACGGCTCGGGGCCAGCTCCGTGTGCTCTGCGCCGCCGCCGGAGTGCCCGGCTCCCGCGCCGACGAGATGCTGGAGGTCGTCGGTCTTGCGGGCCTAGGCGGCCAGCGCCTCGGCACGCTGTCGCTCGGCATGGACCGCAGGCTCGGCCTTGCCTCAGCCCTGCTCGGCGATCCGCAGACGCTGATCCTTGACGAGCCCGCGAAGGGGCTCTCGCCGCGGGAGAACAGTTGGTTGTACGGACTGCTGCGCGCGCACGCCGCCCATGGCGGCACGGTCCTGTGCACCACCGGTGACCCCAAGGAGGCCGCCCGCCTCGCCGACCGCGTCGTCACCCTCGACGGGGGCCGCCTCGTCGCCGACCAGGACGCGACCGCCTTCTCGCGCACCCGGCTCCGCCCCCGCGTCGCCGTCCGCACCCCGCATGCCACCCGCCTGGCCGCCGTCCTCGCCCGTGAGGCGCGCGCCGCTCAGCGTTCCGTCGAGGTCGTCGCCGAGAGCGGCAGCCTGCTGTCCGTCTACGGCAGCAACTGCGCCGAGATCGGCGAAACCGCCTTCCGGCACGGTGTGCTCATCCACCGGCTGACCGACGAGGTCGGAGACACAGGCCCCACCCCGGCCGCCGCGCCCACCGCCGTGCCAACGCCCGCGCAGCCCGCGCCGGCCACCGGACCATCCGCGGCGACCCCCGCGCCCGCCTCCGCGCCTGCAGCCGCGCCGACCCCTGCGCCTGCAGCCGCGCCGACCCCTGCGCCTGCAGCCGCGCCGACCCCTGCGCCCGCCTCCGCTACCGAAGAGCACCCCCCGCCCACCGAACAGGCCGCGCACTCCCCGCGCCCCCCGGACCCTCCTCGAGCCCCCCGTCCCCCCGTCCCCCCTCAGTCCTCGCCCCTCCCGCGTCCCGTACGCAGCCCTCTGTGGCCCCTGCGCTACGAACTCCGTCGTCTTCTCGGGGTCCGTACCGCCCTGTTCGTCCTGGCCGCCGTGCTCGTCGCCTCCGCCGTGCTGTGCGTTCTGCTCGGCCGCACCGGCGGCACCCCGCTCCCGGCCGTGCTCGCTGCCTGGCCCGATTTTCTTCCGCTGCCGCCCGCGGCCTTCGGCGCCGGACTGCTCGGGGCGCTCTCCTTGGGCGAGGAGTTCCGCTATCCCGCCCTCGCCGCCTCCCGTGGCACCGTGCCCCGCCGCCTGGGTCTCCTTCTCGCCAAGCTCGCAGTGACTGCCGCTGCCGCCCTGCTCATCGCATTCCTCGTTGCGGTGGCCGACTTTCAGGCGCTCCGACTCGCCTACGGGAGCGAGGCGACGCCCGTTCCGCAGAACTGGCCCGCACTGATGGCCAGTTGGGGCGGTCTCGCGGTCGGCTGTGCCTGGGCCGGACTGCTCGCCGCCGGGGTGTTCAGGGTCGCCGCCGCCGGAGTGGCCGCCGTACTCGCCGTACCGGTCCTCATCGCTCCTCTCGTACAGAAGGCGCTCATCGCGCCGTCCGTCCGTTCGATCGCGGGGCTTCCCGGCAGACTGCGCGAACTCACCTGGGTACGGCTGCCGCAGCAGGCGGACGACTTGCTGATGGCCGGAGTGCATGTGCTCGCCCAACCGGTCGGTGCGGCACTGACGTTGTCGTTGTTGGCCCTGATCTGCGCATATCTGGTCATGGGCCTTCGCCGCAGCGCTGGTTGGTGATCATGATCGACCGGGACTCGGCGATCTGCTCACAACTCCCTTGAGGGCGCCCGTTTCTTTCCGATAAGGCGTCAATTGTAAGGCCAGCGCCGATCACCCTTTCGTGTGCTTTTCACCAAAGACCTCAAGGGCCGCCGGAGCCACGCCGACAAAGGATGCGTGAGTACCCTTGCGCACACCATGATGACCGCCGCCCGCCCCGCCGAGTCCGGCCTCGCCGGCCCGGGCGAACTCGACCGATACCCCTACGCGGAGTCGCCCGGCGCCGACCGCGTCGGCCCTCCCTCATGGGACGGCGGCGACGCCGAGTTGGGCCGGGTCGGCCGCCGCGCGGCAGGCAGCCGGGGCCGCGGACTGCACGGCCAACTCGTCCAGCAGCTCGGCCAGATGATCGTCTCGGGCGACCTGGGCGCCGATCGCCCGCTGGTCCCCGAGGAGATCGGCCAGCGCTTCGAGGTCTCCCGCACGGTCGTGCGGGAGTCGCTGCGCGTCCTCGAGGCCAAGGGCCTGGTCAGCGCCCGCCCCAATGTCGGCACCCGGGTCCGCCCGGTCAGCGACTGGAACCTGCTGGACCCCGACATCATCGAGTGGCGCGCGTTCGGCCCGCAGCGTGACGACCAGCGCCGGGAGCTGAGCGAGCTGCGCTGGACCATCGAGCCGCTCGCCGCCCGTCTCGCCGCAGGTCACGGCCGTGAGGACGTCCAGCAGCGGCTCGCCGACATGGTCGAGATCATGAACCATGCGCTCACTCAGGGTGACGGAATCACCTTCTCCCGGGCCGACGCGGAGTTCCACTCCCTCCTCATCCAGCTCGCGGCCAACCGCATGCTGGAGCACCTCTCGGGGATCGTCTCCGCCGCCCTCCAGGTCTCCGGCGGCCCGGTCACCGGCTGTGACCGCCCCACCGAGGTCTCCCTCGCCCATCACGCGCGGATCGCCGACGCCCTCGCGACCGGCGACTCGCACGCGGCCGAATCGGCCATGCGTCAACTGCTCACCGTTCACCCTGAGGTGGAGCGAGTCGTCCCCGCGCCGCGCGAGCACTGAGCGCGGGAGGCGGGACGCGGTCAGGAAGTACGGAGGCGTACGCATCGCGTGTCGCCGGATTCCACGGGATCCGGCGGCACGATTGTGTGGTGAACGACTACTCTGGCCGTTTCGTCGTGTATGAGGTGTGACTCGGGCCACGTGGATTGGGCGTAACACTCCTCGAAACAGTGCGATGACCTAAGAGGTGACAGCCGAGGAGGGAATACAGCCGCCATTCAGGGCGCTGTGCAAATCCGAGGTTCAGCCCGCGCCACCGGCACATCCGCAGCCTGGTGGTCGTCGGCTCCGGCCCGATCATGGGCGGGGCCGGAAGCCGTTTCCATCGTTCCGAGAGGTTGTTCGTGTCGGCCAGCACATCCCGTACGCTCCCGCCGGAGATCGCCGAGTCCGAGTCTGTGATGGCGCTCATCGAGCGGGGAAAGGCTGATGGGCAGATCGCCGGCGATGACGTGCGTCGGGCCTTCGAGGCTGACCAGATTCCGCCAACCCAGTGGAAGAATGTTCTGCGCAGCCTCAACCAGATCCTCGAGGAAGAGGGTGTGACGCTGATGGTCAGTGCCGCGGAGTCGCCGAAGCGCGCCCGCAAGAGCGTCGCTGCGAAGAGCCCGGCAAAGCGCACCGCCACCAAGACCGTCGCGGCCAAGACCGCCACGGCGAAGACCGTCGCGGCCACCGCGGCGCCGACGGCCGAGACCGTCGACGTCCCGGCCGACGAGGTCTCGGAGACCGCGCCTGCCAAGAAGACGGCCGCAAAGAAGACAGCGGCCAAGAAGACGGCGGCGAAGAAGACCGCCGCCAAGAAGACCGTGGCCGCAAAGAAGACCACGGGCAAGAAGGACGCCGACGAGGCCACCGAGGGCGAAGAGCTCGATGAGGCCCAGCCCGGTGGCAAGGGCGAGGAGGAAGAGGCCGAGGGCGAGAACAAGGGCTTCGTTCTCTCCGACGACGACGAGGACGACGCGCCCGCTCAGCAGGTCGCCGTCGCCGGTGCCACTGCCGACCCGGTCAAGGACTACCTCAAGCAGATCGGCAAGGTTCCCCTCCTCAACGCCGAGCAGGAGGTCGAGCTCGCCAAGCGCATCGAGGCCGGTCTGTTCGCCGAGGACAAGCTGGCGAACTCCGACAAGCTCGCGCCGAAGCTCAAGCGCGAGCTGGAGATCATCGCCGAGGACGGCCGCCGCGCCAAGAATCACCTGCTGGAGGCCAACCTCCGCCTGGTCGTCTCGCTGGCCAAGCGCTACACCGGCCGCGGCATGCTCTTCCTGGACCTGATCCAGGAGGGCAACCTCGGTCTGATCCGCGCGGTCGAGAAGTTCGACTACACCAAGGGCTACAAGTTCTCCACGTATGCCACCTGGTGGATCCGTCAGGCGATCACCCGCGCCATGGCCGACCAGGCCCGCACCATCCGTATCCCGGTGCACATGGTCGAGGTCATCAACAAGCTCGCGCGCGTGCAGCGCCAGATGCTCCAGGACCTGGGCCGCGAGCCCACCCCGGAGGAGCTGGCCAAGGAACTCGACATGACCCCCGAGAAGGTCATCGAGGTCCAGAAGTACGGTCGCGAGCCGATTTCGCTGCACACCCCCCTCGGCGAGGACGGCGACAGCGAGTTCGGTGACCTGATCGAGGACTCCGAGGCGGTCGTTCCGGCCGACGCAGTCAGCTTCACGCTTCTGCAGGAGCAGCTGCACTCGGTCCTCGACACCCTGTCCGAGCGTGAGGCGGGCGTGGTTTCCATGCGCTTCGGTCTCACCGACGGCCAGCCGAAGACCCTGGACGAGATCGGCAAGGTCTACGGCGTGACGCGTGAGCGCATCCGTCAGATCGAGTCCAAGACCATGTCGAAGCTGCGCCACCCCTCGCGTTCGCAGGTGCTGCGCGACTACCTGGATTAAGTCAAAACCCTACCGACGCCCCTGACCTGCGAACCTTGCGGGTCGGGGGTGTTCCTGTTGCCTGCACAGCGCTCCTAGTCCAGATAGTTCATTCGGCGGGAGTACCCTCGGGCGACATGAACGGTTATTCGGACATACGTGCGCTTCTGGACTCCTGGACTCTGCACCTGGCCGCCGAGCGAAAGAGCGCCCAGACGCTCAAGACCTATGGCGACGGTGTCCGCGCCTTCCTGCGCTGGTGCGAGGCGACCGGCACTGCACCCACCCTCGACCGGCCTACCGTGAACGCCTTCGTGACTGCACTGCTGGACGGTGGGGCCGAGCCCGCGACGGTCAGGTCACGCCAGCTTGCCGTCCGGCGGTTCTCGGCATGGCTGGCCGAGGAGGGCGAGACCGACAACGATGAACTGGTCGGTCTCAAGCCGCCGAAGCTGGACGTGAAGGTGATCAACGAGCTGGACGACGACCAGCTCCGGGCTCTGATCAAGGCGTGCGGCGGGAAGGAGTTCCGCGACCGGCGGGACGAGGCGCTCGTCCGGCTCATGATCGAGACCGGGGCCCGTGCCGGAGAGGTCGTGGCGATGGCCGTGGCCGACGTGGATCTGAGGGCGGGCGGCGCGGTCATTCGCAAGGGCAAGGGCGGCAAGGGGCGCACGGTGCCCTTCGGCGCGCAGACCGGCCGCGCCATCGACCGGTACCTCAGGCTCCGGCGGTCGCACCAGCTCGCCGACACCCCCGCCCTGTGGCTCGGCGACCGGGGCAAGGGCTTCAGCTACGACGGCCTGTACGTCGCCCTGAAGGGCCGGGCGGAGCTGGCTGGTATCGATGGCTTCCACCCCCACCGGATGCGGCACACGGCGGCGTCCAGGTGGCTGGCGGCCGGTGGCAGCGAGGGCGGGCTGATGGCCGTTGCCGGATGGACGCGGCGGGACATGCTGGACAGATACACCCGGGCGTCGTCCGAGCGCCGGGCAGCCGAAGAGGCACGGCGGTTGAACCTGGGGGACCTGTGAATACCCGCCGCTTGCCCGAGGCCTGGACCGGTGCTGGGGTCGTCCTTGTCTGCACGGGACGCGGTGCTCACCGGGAGCGGCGTCTCAGTGGTGTTCTGTGGAATGAGCGGGGGGAGCTCTGCGGCTGGGATGGGCGCAGGCTTGGCCTGCTCGCCGATGGCGGTACGGCCACCCGTATGACTGTGAACAACGTGTGCCCGACATGTGGGCGTGACATGCCAGTGCGCGTGGATACGCTCGCGCGCGCCCAGCCCTCTGCTCAGCAGCTCGCCCAGGCAGGGCATGCGCTGGTGATCGACATCTCTCTCGGGCTCTAGCCGAGCCGCACGCTATGCTAAGTGGCGTGCTCGGGCGTTTTAGCCCGAGTCACCGTCTGCTTGGCGAGTCGCAGTCCGCCGAGGTAAGGCTCTCCCACCGGGGAGCAGATACCTCGCGCCCGGAGGACTGCCCCCGTGTCTCTCACTCCCGAGCAGCGCAGGCTTCGCGCCAGCATCGCCGCTCTCACTCTGTGGTCCAAGACCGAAGATCCCTCTGCCCACACCGCGCCCGCCCGCGCGGCGTTCAACGACCGCTTCGAGCGTGAGGTCGACCCGGGCGCCACCCTGACCCCCACCGAGCGCGCCCGCCGCGCCGAGTACGCACGCAAGGCGTACTTCAGCCGCCTGGCCCTGGCTTCGTCACGCGCCCGCGCCGCCAAGGCCGCGGCCCGCCGCACCGCCAAGGGCGGAGGTGGCGAAGATGCCGCATAACAGCACCGGAGCCGCCGCCCACGGCCAGGGCAACGGCTCCGCAATGATTATCAACCAGGCGACGGTTTCGATCCCTGCCAGGGTAACGCCGATGGCTGCCGCCATCAGCTGCGCCGAGCGTGGCCAGCGGGTCATGTGGGCACCGCCCGGCAGCAAGCACCCGACCGTGAAGGCATGGCAGGACCGCGCCACCACCGACGTTGCCACCATCGCGCGTTGGTGGACGCAGTGCCCCGACGCCAACGTCTGCATCGTCACGGGGCAGGCGTCGGGGATCTGGGTACTCGACATCGACGACAAGAACGGGGCCGTTGGATCGACCACCCTCACCGACCTGGAGCGCCGGTACGGAGAACTCCCGCTGACGTACGCCGTAGGTACCGGGAGCGGTGGCGTCCACTATTACTGGGCGTGGCAGGGCGTCGACTTCGCCCTTGGCAACTCCGCTGGCAAGCTCGGCCCCGCCCTGGACACTCGGGGCAACGGGGGTCAGGTCGTCGCGCCCCCGTCAAGGGCCGACGACCCCGCGCACACCATGGCATATGTCGTGCTCGACCCCCGGCCGCCTGTCGCTGCGCCGGCGTGGCTCCTCGGCCTGCTGCGGCCCGCGAGGCCGGTGGCACGCACGGCGCCGTCCGGCTGGCCCGCGGCGGGCGGTGTGGGCCGCGTCCTCGGCTGGCTCGCCTCCGTGCAGCCGGGAGGGCAGGACAACGCGCTGGCGTGGGTGGTGCGCGTGCTCAAGGACGACGGGCTGAGCCCGCAGGAGGCCGGGGATCTGCTGTGGCCGGTCGTGGCCGCCTGGCCGTGCTCGCGTGCGCCGTGGACCGAGCGGGACATCGAGCGTCATCTGCGCTCCGCGTACCGGGGGGTGGCGTGATGGCGACCCCCCTGTGGTCACCTGGTGGCAGCGGGGAGCAGAGCAACGGCGGCGGCCAGGTACCGCCGTCGGACAACCCCATACAGGCCCGTCTCGCTGCCCTGCGCCAGAAATTGCTGGACAGCGCCGAGCTGGACCAGAGGCCGGACCCCAAGCCGCTGATTGCTGGGGTGCTGTGCCTGGACTCGATCGCCTGGATGTACGGCAAGCCGGGGTCGGGCAAGTCGTTCGTGGGCCTCGACATGGCGTGCTGCGTCGCAGCGAAGGACAAGGCGTGGCAGGACCACCCGACGGAGACCGGGGCGGTCGTGTTCCTGGTCGCCGAGGGAGTCTCCGGGACCGGGAAGCGGAAGCGTGCCTGGGAGAAGGAACACGGCATCACGACCAGCGTGCTGTTCCTGCCGGTAGCCGTGCAGCTCCTCAATGGCATCGACCTGAGTGCGCTGCTGCTCCTGCTTGCGGAGATCAAGCCGCTGCTGGTTGTCATCGACACGCAGGCTCGCTGTACGACCGGCGTGAACGAGAACGACAACGGCGAGATGAGCAAGGTCATTGCGGCCGTCGACCAGATCCGGGCGGTGACCGGCGCGTGCGTCTTGCTCGTTCACCACTCGGGGAGGTCCGGCGAGAACTTGCGGGGAGCGTCCGCCCTCGACGGCGCGGCCACAACCGTGATCAAGGTGTCGATGGACGGCATCTACATCGACCTCGTGTCCGAGAAGCAGAAAGACGCTCCCGACTTCGAGCCCATCCTGCTGCGCACCAAGCCGGTCGGCGACTCGCTTGTCCTGGAGCCTCGGAGCGGTGGGACTAACACGGAGTCAGAACAGACCATCCTCCGCACGCTGCGGGACTGCTTTGGGACTAGCAGCGCCACCGGCACGAAGCTGATGGAGGAGAGCGGGCTGAAGAAATCGACCTTCTACCGGGCGCTGAATGCGCTGGTCACGAGGGGTCTCGTTCAGAACATCGGCACGAGGAAGCGGCCGGTATACGCCCTCCCGGAAGGGCAGGAAATGTTCGACCAGTCTCAGTAGTCCCAACCAGTCCCGCCCGCCTTTCCAGAGTCTCTCCCACCCCCCTCCTCTTAGGGGGTGGGACTAGGACTGAGACGGGACTCAAGGAAGGGACGAAAAACGAAGAGCGCCTCGCCGTCGCTCTGGAAGGCCAGCGGCGCCCGACCCCCCTCTGCCTGGCGCGGGTTGCCACCCCACACCCAATCTGGCCCCTGTGCCGCCCCCTCATGCCCATGAGTGATGTGTTCATGGCCAACATCAGAACAACGCAAAAGACAATCGAAGTCATCGAACGAGTCGAAAAGATCGCGGGACTCATGAGTGATCTTGTGGACTTGGTACATGTGCATGTACCCCGTGCAACGTGGCTCTCGCCGATGTCCTCGTCGGCCACCGAGCGGGTGGTCTGGCCCGAGTTCGGGGGGACGTACGGGTAATCCCCAAAGCCCCCTGGGCAAAGGGGGGAGGGGGTGCACGTAGCGAGATCAAGGGGCCGCGGACCCCGGGGGGTCGGCCCCTTCTCTCTCTAATGTGAAATCGCACTAGTTGATCTTCGAGGCGGCCACCTCACGGATAACGAGGAGTTGAGCGAGGATGGCCGCTCCGAGTTGCGGATCCTCCGCTTCGCCCGCCAGTAGAGCTCGCAGTGCGGCCCGAACAGTTACGCCAGCGGCCTTCGCACTGCGGCGACCAGCGATGTCGCACGCACATCGCTGGGGCCCCCGATGATGTGGTTCATCGCGTAGCCGAAGGCAATGCCGTGCTCCGGGTCGGCGAAGCCAAGCGAGCCGCCTCGACCGATGTGGCCAAAGGAGCGGGGTCCCGCCATGGGGTTGGTCTCGGTGGGCAGCATGTATCCGGAGCTGAACCGGCTTGGCAGCACCATCACCTGGTCCGCCCCGCTGGCCTGCTCCTTGGTCGCGGACGCGAGGGTTTCCGGGGTGAGTATGCGCACGCCGTCCACGTCGCCGATCAGCGCGGTCCACCGTCGGCCGGCCACCCAGGTATACGCACACCGCCGCGCCGATGTCCCCGTGCCGGGCGAAGTTCGCCGCGAACGCTTCGCGCACCGGTTCGAACCCGGCCGCGACATCACCGTCGATCGTCGTCATGCCGCCCATCCTGGCATTATTGGCCGCCTGTTCCGAGGGCCCTGGATCTTGAAAGAGTGGGTGCCCTCAAGTGCTGTCAGGTGGCACTCCCTGTGGCTATCGATCAAGAACCGTACCTCCCAGCGACCGCGACCTGAATCACGCCGTCCCAAGCGGCGGCCGAGGTGCTTGTGCTTCTCAAGGCACGCCTGCTATCTCCATTGAGCCTGGCGCTCGGAGACCCGGGCAACACCAGCCTGGGGTAGTTCACGGCGAACAAGTTCGAAGGCCGCAGCCTGATAGCCGACAGTTGAAATTTCGACTTTCTGATCTGCGCTGACCAGCAACTTCATCCCGAATTGACGCCACCATTCCCGTCAGTCAGCCTGGTAATAGGAGCTGTCACCTTTTGGCGGCTGGGCGCCTTGCCCCGAGACACAGCCGGGACCTGGCGCAACAGACATCGCGCTTGACGCGAGAATCCCTATACGAATGCGCCCATGGGTCGCGGCATGCGAACCGGAAAGCCTAGCCGTTCTGGATGGGGAAGCAAATGAATGACGCAACGCACCACGTAGTTGTTTCAGGGGACGCTCTAGCGGATTGGCTAGTCGCACGACCTGATGAAAGTGACCTAAGAAGGAATGCAGGAGCGAAGTGGCAGCGATCGCGGATAGCTAAGCAGGCGGAGGTTCCCGGAGGTGCGCGCCTACTAGCGAAACTGGTCGACTCCATGCGTCCCGAAAGCTTCGCGCTTCGAACTCACGCGTGGCAGGAGCCGATGGCATGGAATGACAGACAAGTGAGTCATTACTATGCCATCCTTAAGGGATTTCCCGCAAGCGATGAAGTGGACGAAGGGAGCGATACAAAAGCAAAGAATCGACGTTGGAGAATCTTCGAAAATCTTGGCGTTTCGACATGTGATGGCCCCTGCATAACCCACGCACGTTCATGCGAAATCCCAGATGATAAAGAAAAAGCCGAACTCGTCGTCCTTGCGGATGTTGGACTGGGCTATTGTAGTACACCGAACCACTGGCCTAAAGCTGTCACGGATGATACTCAAAACCCTTGGGTTGTCATTAAGCTGGGCGGTGCCAGCGTAGCTGATGAGGGGAATGGACTCTGGGAAAAACTGTCCCAGCGTCGAAATAAAGTTGTTGCTGTGACTACTGCCGATGACCTGCGACGCGAAAAAGCGATTGAAATAAGCAAAGGGACGTCGTGGGAGCGCACTGCCCGAGAGTGCGCTGACGTCTTGCAAAACGATCCTCGCCTTCAAAAACTCGTCCAATGCCGCTATGTGATCGTCTTGTTCGATCCAACGGGTGCCCTAGTGTTTGATCGTGATGCGCGCGGGAGCGGCAGATACTTTCTATTCTTCGATCCCGCAAGGGTGGAAGCCGCACCTGATTTCTGGGGTCAGGGGCGTATGTGGGGCTACACCTCCGCGTTGACCAGTGCACTCGCACACGAGATTATGAGGGCTATTGACGGCGACATTGAAGTGAGTTCTGATGCCATCCGGGAAAGTGTTGAGCGTGGACTTAAAGCTGCACGCATGATCTATGAGTGTGGATTCGGAACGCTCGCTGACGGTGACGAAGCCGACCTCGAGGTACTCGTGCAGTCAATCGCCTACCCCCTGCAGGAAGTCTCCCTCGTAGTAAAAGGGCAAGACTCCGATGAAACGTGGACGAAGAAGCGTCCTCCTCACTTCGCCAAGGCAGAAGTGAGGCTTAGCGCGCCGTTGGAATCATGGACCATATTGGATGATACTCACGGAGTAAATCTCCAAATGCTTGCAAGGGGAATAGTGGAGAAGGGGATAGAATCGGCGCTTGGAGGTGTACCTCGTCTCGAATATGGGAAAGTGGTCACAGTTGACCGAACTGAAATAGAGAGCTTCCAATCTGTTCGATCTCTCGTTAGGGACTACGCGCAGAAGAAAGTGCAGCGCCCGATCGCGCCCCTGTCCATAGTCGTATTCGGTGCTCCCGGGTCTGGCAAATCAACCGCTGTCAAGCAGGTCATAGGGGAGCTCCAGATACCCAACTCGAAGTTTAAGTTCGAAGAGTTCAATCTATCTCAATTCCGCAATACGTCCGACGTAATAGATTCCTTCCATCGACTCCGGGATGATCGACTGAACGGCGTAATACCGCTAGTTCTTTGGGATGAATTCGACACCTCATTTGAATGTAGCCTCGGCTGGCTCCGTTACTTCCTTTCCCCTATGCAGGACGGGACCTTCCAAGAGGGGCAGGCAATTCATCCAATCGGTCGCTCAATCTTCGCATTTGCCGGAGGGGTGTCGCACAGCCTGGAAGATTTCAAGAGTCATCCCGCATACGATGAAGCAAAAGGTCCTGACTTTCTGAGCAGGGTTCGCGGCACTATCGAACTTCGAGGCATCGACGAGTCGGCAGGCGACGAGCATTATGTGGTTAGGCGTGCCATCTTGCTCCGGTCAATCCTAGAAAAAGAGACACAGCTCGCCCAAGGGGGGCGAAACGGCCCTATTCGTATAGATGAAGGAGTTCTGACCGCGTTCTTGAAGGTGTCCAGTTTTAATCATGGCGCGCGCTCGATGAGAGCCATAGTTGCGAACAGTTCCCTTTCGGGCGAGGACTATTTTGGGAGATCAAGCCTGCCCGCTGAAACGCAGCTGAACCTGCACGTCGACGCGAATGAATTCTATACGAAAATGCGAACGTGAGTGGCAGTGCTTCATGGGCACAAGGAGAGTTCCGGCTGGCGGTGACGCAGTTCGAGCTGCAGGATCGTGATCACGCTGCGACCGGCAGTAGTGCCTGAAGCCGCTCGCAGTACCTACGAATTGCCGGAAGGGACTTGTGCGGTGGAGCTGCTCGGAGAACTCCTTCAGGCGGTCCAGAGCCCGGACGGAGCTGACCCTGTCTTCGAGGAGTTCGGCGCCTAGTTGGCGGCGTCGAGGGCTCAGAGGCATGTCCGGCAGGCACGGCGAGGTGATGCTCCCGCTCACCGCCCAGCGGTCAGGACCATTGCTGTCCGAGAGGCCGCTTCGCCGCCGGCTTGGACCGTCTAACCTGCGGAGCATGATTCGTGCGGTGGTATTCGACGTGGGCGAGTGTCTTGTTGACGAGACCCGGGAGTACGGGACGTGGGCGGACTGGCTGGGGGTGCCACGGCACACCTTCGCGGCGATGTTCGGGGCGGTCATCGCGCAGGGGCGCGACTACCGCGAGACGTTCCAGGAGTTCCAGCCCGGGTTCGATCTGACCGAGGAGCGGGAGAAGCGCGCCGCGGCCGGGAAGCCGGAGTGGTTCGGCGAAGACGACCTCTACCCGGACGTCCGGCCCACCCTGGCCGCCCTCCGTGAAGCAGGGCTGTGGGTTGGCATCGCCGGGAATCAGACCGTGAGGGCCGGCGGGCTGCTGCGCGGGCTGGACCTGCCATCCGACCTGATCGCCACCAGCGACGACTGGGGGGCGTCAAAGCCGGACGTGGCCTTCTTCGAGCGGGTCATCGAGGCGACGCCCGCCGAGCCGGGCGAGGTCCTTTACGTCGGTGACCGGCTCGACAACGACATCCGCCCGGCCGTACAAGCGGGGCTCCTGACCGCCCTCATCCGGCGCGGCCCCTGGGGCACGATCCAACAGCGCGATCCGGACGCGGATGCGATCACGACGATGCGCATCGACTCACTCGCGGAACTGCCGGAAAAGATCGCCAAGTTCAACGCTGAAGGGCGCTGACCGTCGTGCCCCAGTCGTAGAGACGGTCATCGAGGTCCCGGACGCACTGCTCGTTCTGCCGGGGGGCGAGCGTGCGCCGGACCTCGCGGATGCGATCCATACCGGTGGCATACCAGGTGATAGCCAACTGGTCGAGGGCCATGATGGCGTATCTGCATGCCTCCTCCGGCTTGCCGTCCGCGGCTTCGACCGCAGCTAGGTCACCAAGGACGACGGTGCGCTGTTTGTCCGACTCGGGTGGTAGACCGGCGAGTACGTCGTGGAGCGTCTGACGAGCCTGCGGCAAGTGGCCTGCCTTCAACTGCGTGTTGCCTTTGAACGCGGACAAGCGGACAGGGCTGAACCAATCCAGCCAGTCGGGAGTGGCATGTTCGGAGCCCGCAGAGAGTGTGTCCTCGGCGCGGCGGATCAAGCGCAGGGCTGCGCGAGGATCTCCGCAGCGGGTTTCGCATTCCGCCTCGACGGCGTCCAGCCACGCCCAGAACTCCGCCGATGTGTGTCCGCGGCGGGCGTAGGTACGGGCGGCCAGCATGCGCTCGACTGCCGCTTCCCGATCGTCCGCCCAGCCTGGGATGAAGGCCATGTGCGCCAGGATGGCCGCTCCGAGCAGTGGGTCGTCCGCTTCGCCTGCCGCCTGCAGAGCCCGCAGGAGGGTCTCTGAAGCCTGTCCTGGTTGTTGCAGGTCGAAGAACTCGATACGGCCGGCCAGCAGGTAGGACTCGGCCAGTGCGGCCGCGACGGTCTGGCGGGCTGGGTTCGCCGTTTCTGGGAGGAGGGCGCAGCCCAGGCGAGCATGCTCCAGAATCGCTGGATGTAGCACGGTCGGCGCAACGGACCAGTACAAGTGCCGGTGCGCGCGTGTGACGGACCCGAAGTCCCGGCCGATTGTTGCTGGTTGCGTTGCGGTTCCACCCTGAGCGGGGACGGACGCCAACCGTGCTCCTGACAGGGCGTGCGGTGTGTTGTCGCGCCCCGTGTTGGGCTGGGGCCGGGAGCTTCCCCAGGGCGGGGTGAAGCCGAGGTCTTCCATGCTCTGCGACAGGAGGTGGGTCAGGACCCGGTGCACATCGGGCTGCGGCCATGGCGGTGTGGAGGACTCCCAGCGCCGGACCTGCCGGACGCCGACGGCCAGACCTCTGATGCCGAGCGTCAACGCCGCCTTGGTGATGGCGTCGGCCAGGGCCTGCTGCGAGTTGTAACCGGCAGCCAGGCGGGCGGCCTTGAGTCTGATGTTGCCTGTGGGGCGCGGCATGGATCTCCTCTGGGGCGAGCTCTCGTCAGAGAGCGACATGCGATGTCCTCATGATGGCGCAAACACATCCATCAGACAGCAACAAGGCCCTGTATAAGTCCCTTTGATGGCCTGTCAGAGTCCTCGAATAGGACCTCTCAGGTCAGCATGATGTCACCACGTCACTGCGAAGCCACGTCTCACCACGCGGCTGTGCGCACCGCGGAGCAGCGGGGCTGACAACTGGGAGTCTGCACTACCCCTCGTGCCCGCTTGTCGCAGTGCTGCCAAGCGCCGCCCCGCCCAAACTCCCCGAGCGGGGCGGTACCTGCCGGTCTGCGGGGGTTGTTCAGCACATCCAGCACACAGGAAAGGGATCAGCTATGCCTCAAGCCAGGAGAGAGAAGAAGGACCACCTGATCTACGCGGACGTCGTGGACTCCAAGTCCAAGGCGGGCGTGTGGATGGGGGAGCGCGCCTCCTTCCAGGAGAAGCAAGGTCGCATCATCGAGGCCCTCAAGGAGCAGACCGACTGGGTTGACCTGAAGGACGCGATCATGGTCATCGGCACCGATCCGGCCGGTGTCACGGTCATCGCGCCGAACCCGACGCTGCCGGGTGTGATCGTCCTCGCTGACGGCGGTTCGCCGGCCACCTCCGCGAAGCTCCAGGCCACCGCCGAGGAGACGGTCCGCGCGGTTATGGGCGAGCTCGGGATCGCCGAAGAGGAAACGACGGCCTGATTACCATGGTCGTCCCCCAGATGCTGTGGGGGAAGTACTTCCAGTACGAGCGGGATGGGGAAGCGGTTCTCCTCGACCCGGTCGCGTTGGACAGTGTCTTCATCGACTCCGGCGAGGTCCGTGACCTCGCCGGGGTCCCCCCGACCGTGACCCATGAAGCCCTTGGAGGGCTCGGCTTCGCTCCCGGTGCCCCCGTGGCCGACCGGCGTGAAGCACTCCATGACCGTCTTCGGCTGCTTGGCCTCGACGCTGCTCCCGGCCGAATCAGCGGTCTGCGGGTGGTGCTCACCGACCGCTGCAACATGGCCTGCACGTACTGCTTCGTCGATACGAACAGCGGCAAGCCGGACATGACGAAGGAGGAACTCTCCAAGGGGCTGGAGTTCCTGTTTGAGCAGAATGCCGGGCAGGACGAGGTGTCAATCCAGTGGTTCGGTGGTGAGCCCACCATCCGCTTCGACCTCATGAGGTACGGCGATCAGCTCGCCGACACCCTTGCCCACCGCTATGACGTGGCTAGGGTACGGCGCACCGTCGTCACCAACGGCGCCCGCCTGACCGACGATGCCCTCGATCACTTCGTCGCGTACGAGTACGGAGTCGGCATCTCCATCGATGGCCCGCCTGGCATCAACTCTGCCAACCGTCTTCTGCTCGGCGGACAGCCCGCCGACGACCGGATTCGCCGTAACGTCGCTCGATTCGTCGAAGCGGGCGGGCTGCATGTGGGCTGCAACCTCACCCCGACGGCCGCGAACATCGGCCGCCTCGCCGAGACCGTCCGGTGGATCATCGATGACCTCGGGCTGAAGTTCATCTACGTCAACACGCCCATCCCGACCGCGGGCCAGTGGCAGGTCAACGGCGCGGACCTAGCCCGCGAGCTGTACGAGGCCCGCGTGGCGGCGCTGGGGCGGGGCGGGATGCTGTTCTCCGTCCTGGACCGCGCCTTCCAGGCCCTCGATACCCGCCGGCCGATGCTGTTCGACCACATGCAGGTCGATCGCAGCCTGAACGCTGCTCTGCTGCCCGGCAACCGGGTGAGCCTGTGCGACATCAACTTCACCGAGCCGTCGTTCCTGCACACCCTCGACGAGCTGCGCGCTGATCCGGGCCTCCTGGCCGGCGTGGCGAAGAGGGTCGCGCCCATCCCCGAGTGCGGGAACTGCCCGGCGCTCGCCATCTGCGGCGGGCCGTCCCGCAACGAGCAGGCTCTCATCGGCGGCAGCACCCCGGATCCGGAGATGTGCGCGTTCTACACGAGCACCGTGGAGATCGCGGTGTGGGACAACACGGGGGTGCAATGAACACACATGTACGCACGGCGTTGGTGTCCACGGCCGGGCACTGCAAGGTGGCCTGCGGATTCTGCTTCCGGGCCGACCGCGCTCACGGCTTCCTGAATACCGCGACCTACGCCCGCCTCCTGTCGCGGCTGAAGGAGGCGGGCGTGGAGGGGGTGTGCCTGACCGGCGGCGAGCCGACCCACCACCCGCAGCTGAGGCACCTCATACAGCTGGCCCACCAGTTCGGAATGTCGGTGTCGATGGTGACCTCGGCCCGCACCGTCGCGGAGGTGGTCACCCTCTCCGAGGTGGCGCATCTGCTGGCCAACGTGACCGTCTCCGCCGACTCGCAAGGAGCGATGGTGCTGGGTCGCACCACCCGCACCGCGACCTCGGGCCTGGCCACGCTGCGCGCCATCAGCACCGAGACGAAGATCCTGCATGTCATGTGCTGGGGCCTAGGCGAGGGTGAGTGTCAGGAGCTGGTCGGCCTCGTGTCCGAGGCTGGGGTGGAGGTTCAGTTCAGCCCCGTCGTCCTCGACGAGCGTGCCCTCCGCCGCGAGGGCACGTCGGTCCAGGACTATCTGGTGCAGCACCACCTCGACGCCGATCGGCTGGACCGCTACTTCAACCTGTCCGACCGATACCGCACCTACCTCGGCGAGCTTAAGGACCTTCAGTTCCCCCCGGAGGGGGGCGAGCGGTGGCCATGCCGTTCGGCGACCGCGTACGTATCCGCCGATGGCTCAATACGGCGCTGCCCCTACGGCCAGGCATCCGTCAGCGTCCACGCTCCCCGGGCCGCGATCAGACATTTCCTGACCGCCCCGGCGCAGGACCGGGTGACACCGGACTGCGCTGCCATCTGTCGCCCCTCCACCACATCCGACGACCGCAGTGCTTCGTGCACCGCGCCGGCATGAAGCGGCCCAGTGCACACGACCCCATGGACCGATCTATGACGATCACGACACCCGAAGATTTCACCCAGCGGTGGCGGCAGCCGCCGAACTTCCCGATGGAGGCCGGCTTCGACTACACGTTCCTGCCCGCCATCGACATCCTCGACCACGTCCGTAGGGACAAGGAGGTCCGTTTCACGATCCTCGGGGACGACGACTGGCAGGTGCGCATGGACCGCACTGCCGCCTTCCGCACCGCGCCGATCGAGGTGGTCGTCACCTGGCCATTCCGGCTGGTGCACTTCAGGCTCAGCCTCTTCTACGACGACCTCCTGGACGGGTTCCAGGAGGAGGTCGTGATCCCCTGGCGCACTCATCTGGCCGCTCAGGGCTTCACCTGGCAGCGCTTGGCGCCCATCCTGTTCCTGTCCACCGAGGGTGCCGCCTCGACCTACCACAACGACAACTCGCACGGCCTTGTCTGGCAGGTTCATGGCATCAAGACCTTCCATAGCTACCTGGATCCCGACAAGCATCTGCCGGCTGACGCGGCGGTCATCGGCGAGACCACAGGCGAGGACCCGCCCGAGCACGATGCGTCCGACCGCCAGTCCGTCACCATGCAACCCGGAGACCAGCTCTGGAGCCACGCACTGACCCCCCACTGGGTCACAACCGAGTCGAAGTTGGCCATGAGCGTCACGCTCTCCCACGGCGGCCTGTGCCACCAGGGCCGCTTCTCGGAGAGGGAGCTAGCGCTGCGCGCCTACTGGGACAAGAACCCCGCTGACGCGTGGACGCATGACCTGCGCAATGTCCGCTACTGAGACCGCGTCCCACGACACGAGGCACTGGCCCATGTCGTGGGACGCAGCCCGCGGCCGGTTACGGGGTGAGCCGGTTCGGCCCGCGGAAGAGGAACGTGGCCTCGCGGATGGAGTCCAGGCCGAGCATCACCATCAGCACCCGGCCGAGGCCCATGCCGAGCCCGCCGTGCGGCGGGCACCCGTATCGGAACGCGTTCAGGTAGTCCTGCAGCGGCTCCGTGCTCATGCCCTTCTCGGCGGCCTGCTTCAGCAGCACGTCGTACCGATGCTCGCGCTGGGCGCCGGTGGTGACCTCCAGCCCGTTCCAGAGCAGGTCGAAGCTCAAGGTCACGCTCGGGTCGTCGGCCGGCCGCATGTGGTAGAAGGGCCGGATGCCGACCGGGTAGTGCGTGATGAACACGAACTCGTGCCCGGTGGTCTCCTTGATGTGCGCCGAGATGCTCCGCTCACCCTCCGGGTCCAGGTCTTCCTTGATGCCCGCCAGGTCCCAGCCGTCCTTGCGTAGGATCTCGTGCGCCTCAGCCATGGTGACGCGGGGGAAGGGCGTGGTGGGGACGGTGACCTCGACGCCGAAGTGCTCTGCGATCGCCTCACCGTGCGCGTCGGCGACCTTGGCGATCGCGTAGGCGAGCATCTGCTCCTCGAACGCCATCACGTCCTCGACCCCGTGGATCCAGGCCAGCTCCACGTCGACGCCGGTGAACTCGGTGGCGTGCCGCGAGGTGAACGACGGCTCGGCACGGAAGACCGGCGCGATCTCGAAAACCTTGTCGATCCCGGCCGAGATCGCCATCTGCTTGTAGAACTGCGGCGACTGCGCCAGGTAGGCGCTGCGGTCGAAGTAGCCGAGCTTGAAGACCTCCGCACCCGACTCCGAGGCGGTGCCCATGAGCTTGGGCGTGTGCATCTCCGTGGCGCCCAGCTTGTAGGCGTACTCGCGCATCCCCTGCTCCAGAGTGGTCTGCACGGCGAACATCAGCTGGGTGGCAGGACGGCGGCGTACGTCCAGGAATCGCCAGTCCAGTCGCTGCTCCAGGCCGGTGTGCTCGTCGATCGGCAGCGGTGTCGCAGCCAGGTTCAGGACCTCGACCACCTCGGGGACGATCTCCAGGCCTCCGAGCTTCACCTGGGCGGCGTCGACGACCCGGCCGGTGATACGGACGGCGGATTCGGGGGTGAGGGCTTCGAGTTGGGCTTCCAGGGGTCCGCCGTCGCGCTTGTGGGTCACCTGCGCCATGCCGGTGCTGTCGCGCACGATGACGAACTGCATTTTGCTCTGCAGGCGGAGGGTGTTCACCCACCCGCAGACGGAAACGGTACGGCCGACGTGTTCTCGCATGTCGGAGACAAGTACGCGGCTGTGGATCATTTCGGTCCTCCGAAGGACGTCGTCATGATCCCTTGGGAGTGCGGGCGAGAAGGGCAACTCGCGGTACCACCGCACTTTCGCCGCCACGAGGTGACGGCCTCATTCGGGCCTTATGACGGGGGCCGGCCGGCGGGGCATGGGACCACCAGATGGGGTCGTTCCTCCCCGCGCTCAGGAGGGTCTTCAC
The DNA here is from genome assembly GCF_040606445.1 of Streptomyces sp. NPDC005408. NCBI lineage: Bacteria > Bacillati > Actinomycetota > Actinomycetes > Kitasatosporales > Streptomycetaceae > Streptomyces > Streptomyces sp. NPDC005408. The sequence continues at coordinate 86,427 of NZ_JBEXEX010000005.1, forward strand.
CTCGGGCGCGAGACCGCCTTTCCAGCTTCCGGCGGCTCTCTCGGCTCGCGTGTTCCGTGGCTACTCGTCTCCGTCAACGCGTTGCCCAGCAGGATACGGAGCGTGTGGCGGCGGTGGCAATCAAGAAACTCATTCGTTGATGGGAGAACCTGCCGTGAGTGGCGGTGCGACGGGCGGTGGTCGCCGATGTCGAGGAACTCGCCCGCATCCGCCAGCTATCGCTGACCTGTCCGACGGAGCCTTGCACTACGCCGAGAGATTTGCCGGGCGGTCCTTGGACCAAGGGTCGCCGGGAAGCCTTCACCGCTCTGCTCGGTGACCATGCCACGTCCGCTGCGTTCATGGTGATGCCGCAACGCCTGGCTGCCAGGCGCGCTGGGCTTCTTCCGCTCCGGCCGTCAGGCCCCTAACACCAGCAGCCGTTCAACGGGGAGTCAACCCGGCCGCCATCGATCCGCGGTTCCGCCATGGTCTCGCGGGAGTGCTACTGCATCAGCAGGACGTCCAGCTCTGAAGACGAGCCCGAAGATGCGCTATGCCCAGTTGGTGAACCGTCTGTGTCGAAGCTGGCCGAGACGCTTGCGGACGCGGGATGAGGCGGAGAGCTGCGGCTGTGGATGCCGGGGATCCGGTGACGCGGCCGAGCGAGCGGATGCCGGGGAGTCTCCTTCCAGGACGCACCGCACCCGCCGAACACGCCGCATCGGCTAAAGTCCTTGCCAGCGCTGGCTGTTCATGTCATCCTGCAAGGCTTTGCACTGACATATCGACCAGCACTTTGAGGGGAACGCATGGTGACGGCGGCGGTTGGCCCGTCCGGTGGGGACGACGAGCAGGTCGCGCGGTTGGCCGCGGGATCGTCCAACTTCGGCCACCTGCTCGGCCACGAGCCATTACTGGTGACGCTGGGCTGCGCCGCGGAGTCGTACGTGCACACCGATCCGCATGCGGCCATGGTGAAGGCTCGCCTCTTCAGCGAGATCATGGCAAAGCATCTCGTCACCCTGGTCAATGTCACCGTTCCCGGCAACAAGCAGGTCGACCGCATCAACGCCCTGACCGGGGCGGATGTTCTCGTTCCCCAGGTGCGTGCGTGGTTCGAGGGGATCCGCACGACGGGCAACCGGGCGGTCCACGAGTACTACGCCAACGTGCGCGCCGCGCTCCAGGCGGTGGAGACGTGCTTCCGCCTCGGTGACTGGTTGCACCGCTCTCTCGACCAGTCCGACACCACGCACCGCGTCTTCCTGGCGCCCGCGCCCCCGTCCGCCTCGCCCGACCCCGAGACGGTCACCGACGCACAGGAGTTGGAGCAGCTTCGCGCCGAACTCGACGCCTACCGCCGGAAGCTGGAGGTGGCCCGGCTCCGTTACGACGGCAAGCAGAGCCGGCTGGAGCGCGAGCAGGCCGCCCGCGCTCAGGCCGAGGCGGAACTGGCTCGTGCCGAGGCCGAGAGGGCTGCTCTGCACGACGTGGTCGCCGAACTGAGCGACCAGATCACCGAGTTGACCGCCCCCGCCCTGGAGTCGCGTACCACCGCCCGGCCGCTGGACGGAGCGTCGCAGCGCGACGAGTTCATCGCCTACGCGCAGAAGGCTGCCCTTTCGCCGATGAGCGAGGCGCAGGTCCGTACCGAGCTGGACCGCATCCTGGAGAAGGCAGGATGGGCCGTCCAGGACGACAGCACCAAGAACCTCTTCGCGGAGGAGCGCGGCGTCGCCGTCCGGGAGGTCTCCACTGCCGTCGGCCGCGCCGACTACCTGCTCTACGTAGACCAGCGCCTGGTCGGGGTCATAGAGGCTAAGCGGGAGGGCGCCGACCTGGAGGCCGCCATGCAGCAGGCCGCGCGCTACGCCACGGGGCTGACCCGCAGCCAGCAGCTCAGCGCATGGCGTGCCAGCCTGCCCTTCCGGTACGTGGCCGACGGCAACACCGTCCGCTTCCACAACGCGCTCGACCCCTCTCCGCGCACGCGTGAAGTGTTCGCCGTGCACCGGCCGGAGACGATCGCACGCTGGATCGACGAGGCCGAGGCCGACCCCGCCGTGCCGACCCTGCGCGCCCGGATGCGTCGCCTGCCGCAGACCTTCCTCGACCCGGACCCGCTGCGCCCGGCTCAGAGGACGGCTATCACCGGCCTGGAGCGCTCCCTGGCCAAGGACGACCCGCGCGCCCTGATCCAGATGGCAACCGGTGCCGGGAAGACGTACACGGTGGTTAGCGAGAGCTACCGGCTGCTCAAGCACGCGGGCGCCAAGCGTGTGCTGTTCCTCGTCGACCGCAACAACTTGGGCAGCCAGGCCGCCACCGAGTTCGAGAACTTCGACACTCCGGACGACGGCGGCAAGTTCACCGAGCTGTACGTCGTGCAGCGCCTCGCAGGCGACACCGTCCTCGGTTCCGCACACGTGGTGGTGTCCACCGTGCAGCGGCTGTGGCTCGCGCTGACGGGCCAGGCGGTGCCGAGCGCTGACGACAACACCGAGGCGCTCGACCGCTACGATCTCGTCGACGAGCCGGTGGGGGTCGGCTACAACCCGGCCCTGCCGCCGGAGTCCTTCGACCTCATCGTCGTCGACGAGTGCCACCGCTCCATCTACGGCAAGTGGCGAGCGGTTCTTGAGTACTTCGACGCCCACCTGGTCGGCCTGACCGCCACTCCGGTCATGCAGACCTTCGGGTTCTTCTTCCAGAACCTGGTCAGCGAGTACCCGTACGAGCAGGCCGTCGCCGACGGAGTCAACGTCGACTTCGACGTCTTCCGGATCCGTACGGAACTGGGGGAGAACGGCGGAACGATCCCCGCCGAGACGGTCGTGCCGATGCGGGAGCGGAAGACCCGGCGGGAGCGGTACCAGGAGTTGGAGGAGGACCTGGAGTGGAAGGCGTCCCAGTTGGGCCGCCAGGTCATCAGCAAGGGCCAACTGAAGCTCGTCATCGAGACCTTCCGCCAGCACCTGTACACGGACATTTTCCCGCCGGTGGGCGAGGGCGAGGTCCAACGGTCGCGTACGCATGTGCCCAAGACGCTGATCTTCGCGGCGGACGACAACCACGCCGACGAGATCGTCCAGATGGTGCGGCAGGTCTTCGGTGAGAGCGACGACTTCTGCATGAAGATCACCCATGCCGCGAAGCGCCCCGCCGAACTCATCAAGGCATTCCGCAACAGCCCTGAGCTGCGTGTCGCGGTGACCGTGGACATGATCGCCACGGGCACTGACATCCCGCCGCTTGAGTGTGTCTTCTTCCTGCGGGACGTGAAGAGCTGGGCCTACTTCGAGCAGATGAAGGGCCGGGGTTCGCGGACGATCGACCCCGCGGAGTTTCAGGCGGTCACGCCCGACGCCGAGGTCAAGGAGCGGTTCGTGATCGTCGACGCGGTCGGGGTCACGGACTCGCCGCGTGTGGACGCGCGCCCGCTCAACCGTGTCTCCGAGCGGAAGATCCCGCTGGAGCGGCTGATGGCCAAGACGGCCGGACTGGCGCTGACGGAGGACGAGGTCGCCACGCTGGCGGGCCGCCTTGCGCGCCTCGACCGGCAGCTCACTCCCGAGGAGCGCGAGGAGGTCCAGGAACTCGCCGGCCAGCCGCTCCAGGAGATCGTCGGCGGGCTGGTCCGATCTGTCGACCCTGACCAGCAGGAGAGGGCTCGGAGGCTCGGCGGCCAGGAGCAGATCCGGCAGGACATGCTGGAGGCATTGAAGCCGATCGCCGCCAACCGAGAGTTGCGCGTCCGGCTGATGTCGATGCGCCGCGCCCACGACATCGTCATAGACGAGGTCAGCGTGGACGAGGTGAAAGAGGCGCGCGGCATCACGGCGGACGAGCTGGCGATGCGGCGCGTGTCCTCCTGGCAGCAGTACCTGAAGGACCACCGGGACGAGATCGCCGCGTTCAACATCGCGTTCAGCGAGCGGCGCGACCCGAAGGAGGTCTACCGGCGCCTGAGGGATCTGGCGCGGAAGATCGAGCGCCCTCCGTTCCAGTGGACTCCGGCGCGCCTGTACGACGCGTACGTGCAGCTGGGCAAGGCAGCTCAGCATCCGCGGGGGGCGGCTGGTGTCGTGGATCTGATCGGCCTCCTGCGGTTCGAGTTGGGGCTGGATGAGGAGGTACGGCCGTACCGGGCGCTGGTCGAGGAACGGTACGCGGCATGGCGGGCCCAGCAGGAGCAGGCGGGAGCGGAGTTCACGGCCGACCAGGTGTGGTGGCTGGACCGGATGGTGGACGTGATCGCGACGGATGCGGCGATCGAGCCCGAGCACTTGAAGGACGTACCCTTCATCGAGCGTGGGGGCGTGGACGGGTTCCTGAGGGAATTCGGGGCCGATCGGGGGGCTGAGATTTTGGATGAGCTGGGACGGGAGTTGGGTGCGTGAGCGAGGGTGGTTTTTCTTCGGCGTTGCCGGAGGGGTGGGCTTGGGCCACGCTCGACGAACTCCAGGCGGCCGAGCCTGGGGCGATGACAGATGGCCCTTTCGGTTCCAATCTCAAGTCCAGCCACTACACAGAATCTGGCGCTCGGGTGATCCGACTCCAGAACATCGGAGATGGCGAGTACATGGACGAGAAGGCGTTCGTCTCTCTCGACCACTTCGAACAACTCCGAAAGCACGAGGTGCGGGCGGGGGATCTGGCCATTGCATCGCTGGGCAACGAGTTGCCGCGTGCCTGCCTCATTCCTGACCTCAAAGCTCCGGCGATCGTCAAGGCAGACTGCATCCGCATGCGGGTCCACCCTGACATCGACAACCGGTGGCTTCTCTACAGCCTCATTGCGCCGCAGACGCGGGCCTACGCGGCAGAGCGCATCCGTGGGGTGGGGCGCCCCCGGCTTGGGTTGAACGAGATCCGTCGAATTCCGGTGCCCGTGCCCCCGCTGGAGGAGCAGCGACGCATCGTCGCGGCGCTCGAAGAGCGGCTGTCGCGCCTCGAAGCGGCTGATGGGACTCTCCAGATCAGCGCCCGCCGCATCGAGCGGTACCTCCAGGCGGTGCTCCACAAGATGACGTCGTCCCACGACGCGGTGCAACTGGGCGATGTGTTGGCTTCCGGCCTGACGAATGGCCGATCCGTCCCGACTCGAGCGGGTGGATTCCCTGTGCTTCGTCTCACTGCTCTGTCCGACACCTACGTTGACCTCAAGCAATGCAAAGAGGGCGACTGGGAGGAAAGCGAAGCGGAGTCGTTCCTTGTTAAACAAGGTGACTTCCTCATCGCTCGCGGAAATGGTTCGGTTTCTCTGGTAGGTCGTGGGTCACTCGTTGTCGATGTCCCAACTCCTGTCGCTTACCCGGACACTATTATTCGGGCGCGCCCTGACATAAAGAAGATCCTGCCAGGGTATCTGCGCATCGTCTGGTCTTCCTTGGCGGTTAGACGCCAGATTGAAAGCCAGGCACGTACAACAGCGGGCATCCACAAGGTTAATCAGAAGATTCTTGGCGCGATTGAGTTCCCGCTGCCTGACCCGTCGACCCAGCGAGCGCTATTTGCTCAGTGGTCCGACATCGAGCAACAAGCCAGGCATCTCACGCACACTGTGTCCGCCAGCAAGCGACGAAGTGTCACCCTCCGTCGCTCACTCCTCGCCGAGGCCTTCGCCGGACGTCTCGTCCCCCAGGAGCCGGCCGATGAGCCTGCCGACGCGCTGCTTCTTCGCATCCGCGCCGAGCGCGAGGCGGCCGGAGCGACCAAGTCCCGGCGCCGAAGCCCCCGCCGGACGCCCGCGCGACGCACGCGCACGACGGACACCGCACCGGCATCAGACGCGCCCCCATCACCCTCGGCCGACGCCCCCGCCCTCGCCCTCGCTTCCGCCATTCAGCCCACCCTCGACATGGAGATCCCTTCGTGACCACGACCGAGGCCCGTCGGCTCGTCGACAAGCTTTGGAGTTATTGCCATGTCCTGCGCGACGATGGCGTCTCCACCATCGACTACATCGAGCAGTTGACGCTTCTCGTGTTCCTCAAGATGGCGCACGAGGCGCAGTCCCGTCCGCCTATGTTCCGCGAGCAGATCATGCCCGAGGGGTCGGTCTGGGAGGGCCGTGGCTGGCCCGAGCTGCTGAACAACGACGGTGCCGAGCTCGAAGCTGCGTATACACAGCTGCTCGAAGACCTCGGCAACCAGCGCTCCGGCACCACCTTCCGCCTGATCTTCAACGGAGCCAGGAACCGCATCCACGACCCCGCCAAGCTCAAGCGCCTGGTCAAGGACCTGATCGACAAGGAGAACTGGTCGGGTCAGAAGACCGACATCAAGGGCGACGCGTACGAGGAACTGCTATCCCGGGGTGCGGAGGACATCAAGTCGGGTGCAGGGCAGTACTTCACCCCGCGTCCGCTGATCCAGGCGATCATCGACTGCGTCCGCCCGACCCCGGACGACACCATCACCGACCCCGCCTGCGGAACCGGCGGCTTCCTGCTGGCCGCCGCCGAGTACATCCTCCACGAGTACGGCAACCAGCTCACCCCCGAGCAGCGCAAGCACCTCAGCAGCGGCGGCATCTGGGGCACCGAGCTGGTCAAGAACACCGCCCGTCTCGCTGCGATGAACCTCTTCCTGCACGGCATCGGTCAGCCCACCGGACCTGCTCTGGTTCGTACCAAGGACGCCCTCGCCGCTCCGCCCGACAAGCGGGCGAGCCTGGTCCTGGCCAACCCGCCGTTCGGCAAGAAATCGTCCATCACCGTCTACGGCGACGACGGTTCCGCCGCCCGCGAGGCGATCGCCTACGAACGGCGCGACTTCTGGGTAACCACAACCAACAAGCAGCTCAACTTCGTGCAGCACATCGCCTCGCTCCTGGAGATCCACGGCCGAGCTGCGGTCGTCGTCCCCGACAACGTCCTCTTCGAGGGCGGCGCGGGTGAGACCATCCGCCGGCGTCTGCTGAACGAGTACGACGTCCACACGCTGCTCCGCCTGCCCACCGGCATCTTCTACGCGGGCGGCGTCAAGGCCAACGTCCTGTTCTTCGAACGCAAGCCGGCCCGGCCCAACCAGCCGTGGACCGAGAAGCTGTGGGTCTACGACTTCCGTACGGCCCAGCACTTCACCCTCAAGCAGAACCCGCTCACCCGGACCCACCTTGAGGACTTCGTGCAGTGTTACCGCGCTGACGAGGACCGCTCCAAGCGCGTGGAGACGGAACGCTTCAAGGCGTACACGTACGAGGATCTGATCGCCCGCGACAAGGCCAACCTGGCCATCACCTGGCTCCGCGACCCGAGCCTCGACGACGCGGCCAACCTTCCCGCACCCGAGGTGCTGGCCGCCGAGATCGTCGAAGACCTCCAGGCCGCCCTGGAGGAGTTCGCCGCGATCGCGGAGACGCTGCAACAGGCTCGGAGTAAAGGACAGAGTGCGGCAGCGGAGGAAGCGCACGTTGCGGACTGAGCGCACATGCGGCCCAACACGCGTGCAGGCGGGTGCGGGGCCGCATATGTTTGCGCCGTCAGTGCCCGGAGGCAATCCGGGCGGCCCTGGCCGGTCTCAGCCTCCCCGAAAGCGTCTGGGGCAGCGTGCGCCCGATGGTCACAGACGGGGGCTCGCCCTACGTGCACCTGGGCATGATCCGCGGCGGACGTTGCCAAGCGGATGGCCGAGGCCATTGGGGCGTCCACCGAGGAGTCCGTTACTTGATGACGATGTTGAATTGGGCGTTGCCGTTGCTGTCCTCAAACTGCAATGTGCCCGAGGTATTCGGGACTCCTAGCACCTCGGTTGCTTTGACGTACTCGCCGGGGCGCGGCTCGGGCGTGCTGGAGAACGGGTCGTACGGGATCAGCTTGGGGTCCACGGGTCCGGCCACAAAGACAGGGTTTACGGCTTCCCCGTTGGTGCCGGACCAGCGCGGGCTTTCCAGCCAGCCGGTGTCCCACTCTGTCTGACCCAGGTTCTTTACCTGCATGGTGTAGACGACGTACTGCTGTCCTGCGTCCGCCTTCGCGTCGCCGATGGAAGTGGTGTTCTTCACGGCCAGCAGGGTGATGGCAGCAGGCCCTTCCTCGGTCGTGACGGAGATGGTCTGCTCGACCTTCAGCTCGCGCGGCTCAGACGGCGTAGGCGTCGGTGGTGACGGCGTTTGCGGCGTGCTGCTGGGCGGTGCCTTGGGCGGGGTGCTGCCGCTGTCTCCGCCATCTCCGCAGGCTGCGACGCCGCCGATGACGAGCATCGCGACGACAGCGACGCAGGCGGTCTTGTACTTCATGACGATCTTCTTCCGGACTGGTCCCGCCCATCCTCGATCAGGCTGCGATAGGGGCGGCGTAATGTTCTGATTACGCACTGAAATCGTATGCCTTGCTTGTCGAGGAGGTATTGCTGATGACCGACACCCCGCCCCCACAGTGGGGACGGCCACCCCCTGGGGCTGGGGGCTCCCCGGGCCCCGCCCCGGTTGCTAAGAGGAAGAAGCCCCGCAGGATCTTCCTCTGGATCTTCCTTGCTGTGCAGGTGCTGTTCTTGATCTGGATCATCGTGGGCGTGAACAGCGGCAGCGATGACCCCTCCTGTGAGGGCCTGACCGGAGACGCACTTCAGCTGTGTAAGGACGCCGGGGATGCCGGGACTGCGATCGGCGTTGGCCTCGTGATCGGCCTATGGGCAGCCGTGGACATCATCCTGGGCATCACCTACGGCATCTACCGGCTCAACCGCCGAGAGCGAACGTGAATCCAGGATATTTCGACTCCCCCGCTCGGCTCCGACGTGCGTCTATGCAGGTCAAGCGCAGCGTTCAGCCGCTCATACTGCGCGACTACCTCGACTAGGTCGTAGCGATACCTAACAGGTCGTAGAAGTAACGGCCGGCGAAGGGCCCGGATCCCGTCAGGGACCGGGCCCTTCGCCATGTGCGCAGGTGCGTGCCGCGGCGAGCTGGCTGACCCTGAGTGGACTCGACACAACGCAGAGTCAGGAGGCCGTATGCGCCGCTCCTTCGCCCGAGCCCTGACCGGGGCGCTGGCCCTGATCACCGCAGCCGCTGTGGCGCCCTTGGTATCGCCTGTCCCCGCCGGCGCCGACGGCGTGGTCGTCGGCGGCTATCCGGTCCATGCCACAGACACCCCGTGGGTCGTCGCACTCGCCAGCCGTGACCGGTTCGGGGGAACGCGCGCGGGCCAGTTCTGCGGCGGTGTGGTTGTGGCGCCCACGAAGGTGATGACCGCCGCCCACTGCCTGAGCCGGACCGTGCTCGGCCAGGACGTGAAAGAGGCCCGGGATCTGCGGGTCATCTCCGGGCGCTCGGAGCTGCTCGGCACGGGAGGCCGGGAGATCGCGGTCAGCGACAGCCGGGTCGCTCCGGAGTACAGCCCGATGACCAACAGTGCGGACATGGCCGTGCTGACGCTGGCCGAGGCGCTGCCCGCCTCCCAGGTGATCGATCTGGCGGGCGCCGGTGATCCGGCGTACGAGCCGGGAACGAGCGCCACCGTCTACGGCTGGGGCGATACGAGAGGCGACGGCAGCTATGCGTCCTCGCTCCGGGCCGCGCAGGTGACCGTGCTCTCGGACCAGGCCTGCGGACAGGCCTATCCGGGCGGCCTGGGCGGGCGCTACGTGCCCGCAACGATGCTCTGCGCCGGAGACACCGGGGGCGGGCGGGACGCCTGTCAGGGGGACAGTGGAGGGCCGCTGGTGGCCCGCGGGAGGCTCATTGGCCTGGTCTCCTGGGGCAGCGGCTGCGGGCGGGCGGACAGCCCGGGGGTGTACACGCGGATCTCGGCGCTGGCCGGGTTCTAGAGCTCGGGCTGCGGGGCCTCGCGCCGCCGCGGCAGTCACGGTATGAGAGCGGGCGGCCGCCCCTGGTATTCAGGGGCGGCCGCCCGTCGACCGGTCCGAGACCGGCCCTTGGCTCGTCGTGGATGCGAGGTGTCAGTGTTCCTCTTCACCGACGGCGGCCGGCACGGCCGTGAGTCGGTCGGTCTCATCCTGTATTTCCGCGGCGATCTTCTTGAGTTCCGGCTCGAACTTGCGCCCGTGGTGGGCGCAGAAGAGCAGTTCACCGCCGCTGGTCAGTACGACGCGCAGATAGGCCTGGGCGCCGCAACGGTCGCAGCGGTCAGCGGCCGTCAGCGGGCTCGCGGGGGTCAGAACAGTAGTCACGTCGCCTCTTCTCTAGCTCGACGAGCTGTCGTACCAGGGTCAACATCCAACCAGGCCGAAAACGTTCCCGCTCGTGGCTTTTCCTCGAAACTTCTTGTCAAGGTGGCTGTCTGCTGCCGGTTGGCGGCGAATGAGCCGTATTGCTTCGCTCTACGGATTTCGCGTTGCTTGTCTCGTTTGGCCCTCCCGGCTGGGTTGCCGGTTGTTCATGAGGACGTGCCCGGAGCCTAAATGGTTCATGCCTGGAAGGGAACGTGATGTGCGCGTCACTCCATCGAGGGATCGAACATGCATACGAGACTGGACTAGCATGAGAAATCACGAGGGTGGCGTTACATCGGCTCTACCAGGCCTCGGTACCCTCTGACCGGCGACCGACGCCGGGCCTTTACCCCACCGGGCCACATCTCAAATTCAGCGAGGAGCGAACCGCGTGACCGCCGAAACGTCCGTGCCGTCCAGTGCGGTACTGACCGCAGACCGTGACGGGTCCAATTACACCGCGCGGCACCTGCTCGTACTCGAGGGGCTCGAGGCGGTCCGCAAGCGCCCCGGAATGTACATCGGGTCCACCGACAGCCGGGGGCTGATGCACTGCCTCTGGGAAATCATCGACAACTCCGTCGACGAGGCCCTCGGGGGTCACTGCGACCACATCGAGGTGATCCTCCACGAGGACGGCTCGGTCGAGGTCAAGGACAACGGCCGGGGCATCCCCATCGACAAGGAGCCCAAGACCGGCCTCTCCGGCGTCGAGGTCGTGATGACCAAGCTGCACGCGGGCGGCAAGTTCGGCGGTGGCTCGTACGCCGCGTCCGGCGGTCTGCACGGCGTGGGCGCGTCCGTCGTCAACGCCCTCTCGGCCCGCCTGGACGTCGAGGTCGACCGCAACAGCGCGACCCATCTGATCAGCTTCCGGCGCGGGGTCCCCGGCATCTTCACCGAGTCGGGCCCGGACGCCCCCTTCGACCCGGCGAACGGGCTGCTCAAGGGCAAGCGTGTCCCCAAGACCCGGACCGGCACGCGCGTGCGGTACTGGGCGGACCGGCAGATCTTCCTCAAGGACGCCAAGCTCTCCCTGGAGCACCTGCACCAGCGCGCCCGCCAGACCGCCTTCCTGGTGCCCGGCCTGACCATCGTCGTCCGCGACGAGCGGGACCTGGAGGGAGAGGGCAAGAGCGAGGAGACCTTCCGCTTCGACGGCGGCATCAGCGAGTTCTGCGAGTACCTCGCCCAGGACAAGGCCGTCTGCGACGTGCTGCGGCTGACCGGACAGGGCACCTTCAAGGAGACCGTCCCGGTCCTCGACGACCGCGGCCACATGACCCCCACCGAGGTCACCCGGGAGCTCGCCGTCGACATCGCCCTGCGCTGGGGCACGGGCTACGACGCCTCCGTGAAGTCCTTCGTGAACATCATCGCCACCCCCAAGGGCGGCACCCATGTGACCGGCTTCGAGCGCTCCGTCACCAAGACGATGAACGAGGTGCTGCGCTCCGCCAAGCTGCTGCGCGTCGCCGAGGACGACATCGTCAAGGACGACGCCCTGGAGGGCCTCACCGCGGTCGTCACGGTCCGGCTGGCCGAGCCGCAGTTCGAGGGCCAGACCAAGGAGGTCCTCGGCACCTCGGCGGCCAACAGGATCGTGGCCAATGTCGTCGCCAAGGAGCTCAAGGCCTTTCTGACCTCCACGAAGCGGGACGCCAAGGCGCAGGCCCGCGCGGTGCTGGAGAAGGCCGTCGCCGCGGCCCGTACCCGCATCGCGGCCCGCCAGCACAAAGATGCACAGCGCCGGAAGACGGCGCTCGAGTCCTCCTCGCTGCCCGCCAAGCTCGCCGACTGCCGCAGCGACGACGTGGAGCGCAGCGAGCTCTTCATCGTCGAGGGAGACTCCGCGCTCGGCACCGCCAAGCTCGCCCGGAACAGCGAGTTCCAGGCCCTCCTGCCGATCCGCGGCAAGATCCTGAACGTACAGAAGTCGTCCGTCTCGGACATGCTCAAGAACGCCGAGTGCGGCGCGATCATCCAGGTCATAGGAGCCGGATCGGGCCGGACCTTCGACATCGACGCAGCCCGCTACGGCAAGATCGTCCTGCTCGTCGACGCCGACGTCGACGGCGCCCATATCCGCTGCCTCCTGCTCACGCTCTTCCAGCGCTATATGCGGCCCATGGTGGAGGCGGGCCGGGTCTTCGCCGCCGTGCCGCCGCTGCACCGCATCGAGCTGGTCCAGCCCAAGAAGGGCCAGGACAAGTACGTGTACACGTACTCCGACAGCGAACTGCGCCAGACCCTGCTGGAGTTCCAGCGCAAGGGGGTCCGCTTCAAGGATTCCATCCAGCGCTACAAGGGCCTGGGCGAGATGGACGCCGACCAGCTCGCGGAGACCACGATGGACCCGCGGCACCGCACCCTGCGCCGGATCAACATCGGTGATCTGGAGTCCTCCGAGCAGGTCTTCGACCTGCTCATGGGCAATGAGGTGGCGCCCCGCAAGGAATTCATCACCAGCTCCGCGGCGACGCTCGACCGCTCGCGGATCGACGCCTGACGGCGGTCTGCCCACCCAGGGGTGGAGCCGGCGGCTCCACCCCTGATCCGATCCCGGGTCCCGTCCCTGCTCCGTAGCATCGGGGGCGACGGAGGAGGACTTGACGTGCCCAGCAGCCAGTGGACAACGTGGCCCACACGGGAAGCGCTGTCCCGCGTCGGCGTACCGCGCGTCCGTATCGCCCTCGACATCGCGGTGCTCGCCGGTCTTGCGGCATGGGCGGTGTCCAGCGCGTACGACTCGGAGGCCTTCCACGGCTGGGGCGCGGTGCTCCCGCCGCTGGGGCTGCTCTGCTGCGCAGCAGCAGTCTTTGGCTTTCACCGGACGACCATCGACAACAGGCTGGGGCCCTCGCTCGGACTGGTCGCCGCCATCACGGCCTTCGGAGCAGGGGCATACGTCGCCGGGGCCGCGGTGCCGGCGATGGTGTTGTGGATCGCGGCATCCGCCATGGCGATGGAGTGCCTCCCGCTCTTCGCCGGTCTGGGTACCACAGCGGTGATGTCCATCGGCTTCACGCTGGCCGACGACAGCGAACTGGGGGCCTACTTCACGATCGCCGCGGTACTGCTCGGTGGATACTCCCTGCGGCTCGACGCGCAGGCCAGGGGCGCCGGATTCCGCCTGCTCGCCCAGGAACGGGCCGCCCGTGAGGCCGAGGCCACCTCCGTCGCCCTCGCCGAACGGGCCCGTATCGCACGCGAGATCCACGATGTCCTCGCGCACAGCCTCTCCGCGCAGCTCGTGCATCTGGAAGCGGCCCGGATACAGATCGAGCGCGGACCGGAAGGACCGTTCCGGGAGCAGATCCTGGAACGGGTGGTGGCGGCGCGGATGATGGCCCGCGAGGGACTTGCCGAGACCCGGCAGGCTCTCTCCGCGCTGCGCGGCGAGATGGCCCCCGTCGAGGACTATCTGCGCGAACTCGCTGTCGCGGACGGAGCGGTGACCGAGGTGACGGGGGAGCGGCGGCAGCTGACCGCGGAGGCCTCGCAGGCGGTACGTCGCGTGGCCCAGGAGGCCCTGACGAACGCGCGCAAGCACGCGCCGGGCGCCAAGGTGCGCCTGCTGCTCGCCTATGGGATGGATGAAGTGACCCTGGAAGTGCGGGACTCGGGCGCCGACGGGCACGGTGACGAGATCACCGGGCACGGCGGTGAGCTGGGGGCATCCGGTTCCGGGTACGGTCTGCTGGGGATGCGCGAACGGGCCGAACTGCTCGGCGGCACCCTGGAAGCAGGACCCGAGGGAGAGGGCTTCGTGGTGCGGCTGCGAGTGCCGGCATGACCGAGCAGAACGCCAGAGTGATCGTCGTCGACGACCAGGCGGTGGTGCGCGAGGGCATTGTGATGCTCCTGGGGCTGCTGCCCGGCATCGAGGTCGTCGGCTCCGCCAAGGACGGCGAGGAAGCGGTTGCCCTCGTCGCCGAACTCGCCCCCGACGTCGCCCTGATGGATCTGAGGATGCCCCGTTGTGACGGCGTGGAGGCGACTCGCCGTATCCGCAGCGAACATCCGGGCACCCAGATCGTCGTGCTCACCACCTATGCCGACGACGACTCGCTCTTTCCCGCGCTGCGGGCAGGAGCGCGGGGCTATCTCACCAAGGACGCCGGCGGCGACGAGATCGTACGGGCCATCCAGGACGTGATGGCGGGTCGCGCCGGGCTCTCACCGGTCGTGCAGCGGCGCCTCCTCGAGCAGGTCACATCCGCGCCGGAACCGTCCGGGCCGACGCTGCCCGACGGACTGACCGCACGCGAGGGCGAGGTGCTGACCCTGATCGCGGAGGGCCTCACCAACACGGACATCGCCCGCAGACTCCACATCTCCACGGCGACGGTGAAGACCCACATCAACAATCTCTTCTCGAAGGCAGGCATCCACGACCGCGCTCAGGCGGTGCGATACGCCTACCGCGAAGGTCTGGCGCAGCCACCTGGGCCGAGCATCACCTGATGGGGTGAAGACCGGTGGGAGAAGAGTCCTGGATCTTCCCGCTCTGTCCATCCTTGGGCACGCGATCTGAAACGGTTCGCTGACGAGGAGAGTTGATCGGTGGAGCTCGACGACCCGTGGTACGACGCCCTGGCCTCCGGCTGGGGGGAGTTGGACGGTACCGGCACCCCCGCGCCCGTCGCGCCGCCCACACCCGCAGCCCCGGGGCGCGGGCCGAGCGCCGCCGACATCTATCTGGAGGTGCAGCGCAGCGCCGCTTTCCAGGAGGTCCGCAGTCGCTACCGGCGGTTCGTGGTCCCCGCTGCTCTCGCCTTCTTCGTCTGGTATCTGGCGTACGTCGTCGCGGCGACCACCGCGCCCGGACTGATGGCTCGTCCGGTGGCGGGCGCGGTCAATATCGCCATGGTCGCCGGACTCGGGCAGTTCCTCACCACCTTCCTGCTGACCTGGGCGTACGCACGTCATGCACGGCTGCGCCGGGACCGCGCCGCGCTCGATCTCCGGTGGGACACACAGGAATTGACGCGGGGGATCAACCGTTGAGCGGCGACCACCAGACCCTGGCGCTGCTGCTGTTCAGCGCGTTCATCGCGGTCACTCTCGGCATCACGACCTGGGTGAGCCGTAACAGGCATGGTTCGGCGGAGGAGTTCTACGCGGGCGGGCGATTGTTCTCGCCTCTGGAGAATGGTTTCGCCATCGCGGGCGACTACATGTCCGCCGCCTCCTTCCTCGGCATCTCCGGGCTCATCGCGCTCTACGGCTACGACGGAATGCTCTACTCCGTCGGCTTCCTGGTCGCCTGGCTGGTCGTCCTGCTGCTGGTGGCCGAACTCGTCCGCAACTGCGGCAGGTTCACGCTCGCCGACGTCGTCGCATCCAGGATGAGCGAGCGCCCGGTCCGCATCGCTACGGGAACTTCTTCGGTCACCGTGTCCGTTCTCTATCTGGTGGCGCAGATGGTGGGGGCCGGCAGCCTCGTCGCGCTGCTGCTCGGCGGTACGAGCGAAGCCGCGCGCTCGTGGACCGTCATCGGCGTGGGTGCACTGATGGTCATCTATGTGTCGTTGGGAGGGATGCGAGCCACCACCTGGATCCAGATCGTGAAGGCCGTGCTGCTGATGGCGGGCGCGATCGCGATGACCGTCCTCGTCCTCGCGCGCTTCCACGGCGATGTCAACCAGCTGCTCTACTCCGCAGCCGAACGAAGCGGCCACGGCAAGGACTTCCTCTCACCCGGCCTCAAGTACGGCGGGGACTGGACAGCACGCTTCGACTTCATGAGCCTCGGCCTGGCGCTCGTGCTGGGGACGGCGGGGCTGCCGCACATCCTGTCCCGCTTCTACACCGTGCCGACCGCGCGGGCCGCCCGCCGCTCGGTCGTCTGGTCGATCGGTCTCATCGGCAGCTTCTATCTGATGACGATCGTGCTCGGCTTCGGTGCGGCCGCGGTGCTCGGCTCCGACGAGGTACGGAAGTCGAACGCGGCCGGGAACACCGCGGTCCCGCTGCTGGCGCTGGATCTCGGCGGAGGTGCGGGGTCCACAGGCGGAACGGTTCTGTTCGCGGTGGTCGCGGCGGTGGCCTTCGCGACGATCCTCGCCGTCGTCGCAGGGATCACGCTGGCGTCGTCGGCATCCGTCGCCCACGATCTGTACGCCTCGCTCAAGCGCCGCCACGCCAAGCAGCACAGCGAGGTGGCCGTCGCACGGGTCGCGGCGGCGGGCATCGGGGTGGCTGCGATCGCGCTCGGGCTGCTCGCCCGCGACCTGAACGTCGCGTTCCTGGTGGGCCTGGCCTTCGCGGTCGCCGCCTCAGCCAATCTGCCCGTGCTGCTCTACTCCCTGTTCTGGCGGAACTTCACCACGCGTGGAGCGGTCTGGGCGGTGTACGGAGGGCTGATTCCGGCCATGTTGCTCGTGGTGCTGTCGCCGGTCGTCTCGGGCAGCCCGGAGGCTCTGTTCCCGGGGGTGGACTTCCGTGTCTTCCCGCTGCAGAACCCGGGCCTGGTGTCCATCCCCCTGGGGTTCCTGGCGGGCTGGATCGGTACGGCGACCTCGACGGAGCCGCCGGACGAGGCGAAGCATGCGGAGACCGAGGTGCGGGCGCTGACGGGTGCGGGCGCGGTGTGAGCGGTCTGAGGCCCGGGGCCTGTCCGGGATCCGTTCCGTTGTGTCCTCAAGCGCCGGACGGGCTCGAGGACCAGACGTAGCGGTGTTCCGGGCGGCCTGTTTCGCCGTACTTCAGGCTCAGGCGGACCCGGCCCGTCCGCTCCAGCAGCTTCAGATAGCGCTGCGCCGTCTGCCTGCTCACGCCCGCCCGCTCCGCGATCTCCTGGGCGGACAGCGGCCCTTCGGCTGCCAGCAGCACCTGACGGACCACTTCGGCCGTGGTCGGGGAGTGGCCCTTGGGCAGGTCCGGGGTCACCGAGCCCGCCGACAGGGCTCCGAAGATACGGTCCACCTCGGCCTGTTCCGCCTCGCCGCCGCCCTCCAGCGTCCGGCGCAGTGTGGCGTACGCCTCCAACTTGGCGCGCAGACCGGCGAAGTTGAACGGCTTGACCAGGTACTGGAGCGCGCCGTGGCGCATCGCCGCCTGGACGGTGGCCACATCCCGCGCGGCGGTCACCATGATCACGTCGGTCTGGTGGCCGAGCCTGCGCAGCTCCCGTACGACCGCGAGACCGTTCCCGTCCGGCAGATAGTGGTCCATGAGGATCAGATCCACCGGGCTGTCCGCGATCCGGGCGAGCGCCTCGGTGGCCGAGTGCGCTGTCGCGGAGACCCGGAAGCCGGGCACCTTGGAGACATAGGCCGCGTTGATCTCCGCGACCCGTTTGTCGTCGTCCACCACCAGTACGTCGATCATCATGCCTCCACCGCAGCGGCCAGCCCCGGCTCCGTCAGCGCCTCGGGGAGTACGACGGTGAACTCGGCGCCGCCGCCCTGCGCCTCGCGCACCCGCGCGCTGCCGCCCTGCCGTTCCGCGAGCCTGCGCACCAGGGCCAGCCCCAGGCCGCGCTTGCCGTGGACCGGGAGTTCCTTGGTGGACCAGCCCTCGGTGAAGATCAACTCCCGCTGCTCGGGCGGGACCCCGGGACCGCTGTCCGCGATCCGCAGGACAGCCGTACGCCCCTCCGCGTGCACCTCGACCTCGATCCGCGGATCCGGCGAGCCGGTCGCCGCGTCCAGCGCGTTGTCGACGAGGTTGCCCACGACCGTGACAAGCCCGCGCGGATCCACCAGTCGGTCGGGCAGCAGCGTCCCCGGCGCGATGCGCAGCGAGACGCCGCGCTCCGCCGCCACCGTCGCCTTGCCCACCAGCAGGGCGGCCAGCAGCGGATCGTGGATTTTCTCGGTGACCTGTTCGGCGGTGGCCCGGTGGACGCCGACCACCTCGGTGACGTACTCCACCGCCTCCTCGTGCATTTCCAGCTCGAGGAGGCCGAGCAGGGTGTGCATGCGGTTGGCGTGCTCATGGTCCTGTGCGCGCAGGGCGTCGATCAGTCCGCGGGTGGAGTCGAGCTCGCGGCCGAGCTGTTCCAGCTCGGTGCGGTCGCGCAGGGTGGCGACGGCGCCGCCGTCGTCGGTCGGCATCCGGTTGGTGATCAGCACCCGGCTGCCACGTACGGTCAGCAGATCCTCGCCGGTGACCCGCCCGGCCAGCACATCGGTGGTGCGGCCTTGGCCGAGTACCTCGTCGAGGGGACGCCCCTCGGCCTCGGGGCCGAGGCCGAGCAGCCGCTGGGCCTCGTCGTTCATCAGCCGGATCCGGCCCGATGCGTCCAGGGCGACGACGCCTTCACGGATGCCGTGCAGCATCGCCTCGCGCTCCACAAGCAGCGCGGAGATATCGGAGAAGGCCAGGTCATGGGTCTGCCGCTGGAGCCTGCGGGAGATCAGATAGGCGGCCAGGGCCCCGACGGCCAGCGCCCCGCCCGCGTACGCGAGCAGGCCGGGAATCGCCGCAAGGAGCCGGGCGCGCACGCTGTCGTACTCGATGCCGACCGACACCGCACCGACGATCGTGCCGCTGTCGTCGCGCAGGGGCACTTTTCCGCGGGCGGAGCGGCCGAGCGTCCCGCTGTCGATCTCCATGACCTCATGGCCGGCGAGCGCGTCGCTGGGGTCGGTGGAGACTACCCGGCCGATCTGCTCGGGCGCGGTGTGCGACCAGCGCACCCCGCGCTTGTCCATGATCACGATGTACTCGGCGCCGGTGGCCTTCCGGATCCGTTCGGCATCGGCCTGCACCGGACCGCCGGCCGTCGGCTGTGAGCCGAGCAGCTGGTCGGCGACCTTCGGGGATGCGGTCGTCTCGGCGATGGCGAGCGCGCGGCGCATCGCCTGATCGTCGAGCTGGGCGCTGAGCGGGGCGAGAAAGAGGCCGGTGGCCAGCACTGTGACACCGGTGGCGATGGCCAGCTGCATCAGCAGGACCTGGGAGAAGACCCGCTGCGGCCAGCCGAACCGCCGGCGCCGGGCGGGGGCGGTCGGTACGGGGCTCATGCCTAGGAACGGTAAAGGGCGTGCGGCCCTTTCCGAAATCCCTGCTCCACGCAAATCGCTTGCGCATTTTGCGGCCGACTTACGTTTTCTTGGAAGCGGGCGGTAAAGCTGCTGGTGCGGCCGGATTTCGCGGTTCCGGCTGACCGGAGGCGGCCGATTTGACGCGGTCATGGCGGTAGACGACTTGGCATATCTCTGCAACTCTCTGACCGCCACACGCAAAAGACTCAATCTGACGTGCAGATCGGGGACATATGAGACCGCAACGCTGGGGTTGGCGGGTTCTCTCCGCCGTGATCACCACCAGTCTTCTGATAATCGGCTGGCCGTCGCTGACCGCCTCGGCGGCCGCCGGCCCCAATATCGCCGCGGGCCGCTCCGCGGCGGCGAGCAGCGCCCACAGTGACTACGCCGCCCGGAACATCACCGACGGAAACCAGGCGACCTACTGGCAGAGCGACGGCACCAGCTTCCCCCAGTGGGTCCAGACCGACCTCGGCTCCACGAGCCGGATCGACGAGGTCGTGCTGAAACTGCCCGCCGGATGGGAGAGCCGGCAGCAGACCCTCTCCGTCCAGGGCAGCGCCGACGGCACCAGCTTCACGACCCTGAAGACCTCGGCCGCGTACACGTTCAGCCCGGGGCAGGCCAATACAGTGGCGGTCGCCTTAGCCGCCGCCCAGACCCGTTTCGTACGTATCCACATCACGGCGAACACGGGCTGGCAGGCCGCCCAGCTCTCCGAACTCGAAGTCCACGCGGCCGGTGAGTCCTCGCTCGATCTCGCCCGCGGCAAGACCCTGACGGCCAGCAGCTACACCGAGGTCTACGCGGCCGCCCAAGCCAATGACGGCAACCGGGCCAGCTACTGGGAGAGCCGCAACGGCGACCTCCCGCAGTGGATCCAGGCCGACCTCGGCTCGTCCGTCCGTATCGACCGGGTCGTGCTGCGGCTGCCCGACGGCTGGGGAGCCAGAACGCAGACCCTGAAGATCCAGGGCAGCGCCAACGGCACGGACTTCACCGATCTGACCGCCTCGAAGGCGTACGAGTTCAACGCGGCCGGCGGACAGTCGGCGACGATCGCCTTCGACGCCGCCACCACGCGGTACGTCCGCGTCCTGGTCACGGCCAACACCGGCCGGGTGGCCGCGCAGGTCGCCGAGTTCGAGATCTACGGCCCGACGACCGGCGACACCCAGGCTCCGACCACGCCGACAGCGCTCGCCTACACCGAGTCGGCCACCGGCCAGATCAAGCTCACCTGGGAGGCGTCCAGCGACAACACCGCGGTCACCGGCTACGACATCTACGCCAACAACGAGCTGCGCACCAGCGTCGCCGGCAACGTCACGACGTACACGGACACCCAGCCTGCGAGCGCCACGGTCTCGTACTTCGTCCGCGCGACGGACGCCGCCGGGAACCAGTCGGGCAACAGCAACACCGTCACCCGCAAGGGAGAAACCGGCGACACCCAGGCGCCGACCGCGCCCGCCAGTCTCTCCTTCACCGAGCCCGCCGCCGGCCAGATCAAGCTGAGCTGGGGCGCGTCCTCAGACAACACCGCGGTCACCGGCTATGACATCTACGCCAACAACTCGCTGCGCAAGAGCGTGGCGGGCGATGTCACGACGTACACGGACACGCAGCCCGCGAGCGCGACCGTGTCCTATGTCGTACGTGCCAAGGACGCGGCCGGGAACCAGTCGGGCAACAGCAACACCGTGACACGCAACGGCTCCACGGGCTCGGCGTCGAACCTCGCCGTCGGCAAGCCGATCACCGCCTCCTCGGTGATCCACACCTTCGTCGCGGAGAACGCCAACGACAACAGCCTGACGACCTACTGGGAAGGCGCCGCGGGCAGCTACCCGAACACCCTCACCGTGAAACTGGGCGCCAACGCCGATCTCAGCAGTGTGGTGCTCAAGCTCAATCCGGACAGCAGCTGGGGCACCCGGACCCAGAACATCCAGGTGCTGGGACGTGAACAGAGCGCATCCGGCTTCACCAGCCTGGTCGCGGCTAAGGACTACGCCTTCGACCCGGCGGGTGGGAACACCGTGACCGTCCCGGTGGACGCCCGGGTCGCCGACGTACAGCTGAAGTTCACGTCCAACACCGGTGCCACCGCGGGCCAGGTGGCGGAGTTCCAGATCCTGGGCGTCCCGGCGCCCAACCCCGATCTGGAGGTCACCGGTCTGACGGCATCGCCCGCCGCTCCCGTCGAGTCCGACCCGATCACTCTGTCGGCCACCGTGCGCAACAGCGGCCCCGTCGCCTCGGCGGCGAGTGCCGTGGCGCTCCGGCTTGGCGGTACCAAGGTCGCGACGGCCCAGGTCGGCGCGCTGGCAGCCGGGGCCTCGACCACGGTGAGCGCCTCCATCGGGGCGCGAGACGCGGGTACGTACCAGCTCAGCGCCGTCGCCGACGAGGCGAACGCTGTCATCGAGCAGAACGAGACCAACAACACCTACACCAGCCCCACTTCACTGGTGGTCAAGCCCGTCGACAGCTCCGACCTGGTCGCAGCCGCGGTGAGCACCTCGCCGTCGGCCCCGGCCAACGGCGACAGCGTCACCTTCTCCGTGGCCGTCAAGAACCAGGGCACGCAGCCGTCCGCGGGCGGCAGCCACGGTCTGACCCTCTCCCTGATCGACTCCAAGGGCGCGACGGTCAAGACCCTGACCGGTGCGTACAGCGGGACCATCGCCGCGGGTGCCACCACCGCGCCGGTGAATCTGGGCACCTGGACAGCCGCGAACGGTTCGTACACCGTCAAGGTCGTCATCGCGGACGACGCCAACGAACTGCCGGTCAAGCGCGCCAACAACACCAGCACGCAGGCGCTCTTCGTCGGCCGCGGCGCCAATATGCCGTACGACATGTACGAGGCGGAGGACGGCACGGCGGGCGGCGGCGCACAGGTCGTCGGGCCGAACCGGACCATCGGCGATGTCGCGGGCGAGGCGTCCGGTCGTAAGGCCGTCACCCTCGACAACACCGGCAACTATGTGGAGTTCACGACCAGGGCGAGCACCAACACGCTGGTGACGCGGTTCTCCATACCGGACGCGCCGGGCGGCGGAGGCATCGACTCCACGCTCAACGTCTACGTCGACGGCACTTTCCGCAAGGCGATCGACCTGACGTCCAAGTACGCCTGGCTGTACGGGGCGGAGGCCAGCCCGGGGAACTCTCCGGGAGCCGGCGCCCCACGCCACATCTACGACGAGGCGCACATCATGCTGGGCGATTCCGTCCCGGCAGGCAGCAAGATCAAGCTGCAGAAGGATGCGGCCAACACCTCCAAGTACGCGATCGACTTCGTGAGCCTGGAGCAGGTCGCGCCCATCGCCAACCCCGATCCGGCGACGTACACCGTGCCTGCCGGGTTCACCCATCAGGACGTTCAGAACGCCCTGGACAAGGTGCGGATGGACACGACCGGCACACTGGTCGGCGTCTATCTGCCGGCCGGCGACTACCAGACATCCAGCAAGTTCCAGGTGTACGGCAAGGCGGTGAAGGTGGTCGGCGCCGGGCCCTGGTACACCCGGTTCAACGCGCCGACGACACAGGACAACACCGACATCGGCTTCCGGGCGGAGGCGTCCGCGAAGGGCTCGTCGTTCGCGAACTTCGCGTACTTCGGGAACTACACCTCGCGCATCGACGGCCCGGGCAAGGTGTTCGACTTCTCGAATGTCTCGGACATCGTGATCGACAACATCTGGAACGAACACATGGTGTGCCTCTACTGGGGCGCGAACACCGACAAGATCACCATCAAGAACTCCCGCATCCGCGACATGTTCGCCGACGGCATCAACATGACCAACGGGTCGACGGACAACCTCGTGACGAACAACGAGGCGCGGGCCACCGGAGACGACAGCTTCGCGCTCTTCTCGGCGATCGACGCCGGGGGCGCGGACATGAAGAACAACGTCTACGAGAATCTGACCTCGATCCTCACCTGGCGTGCGGCAGGCATCGCCGTCTACGGCGGCTACAACAACACCTTCCGCAACATCCATATCGCGGACACGCTCGTCTACTCCGGGATCACCATCAGCTCGCTGGACTTCGGCTATCCGATGAACGGCTTCGGGACCGATCCGACGACGGTCGAGAATGTCTCGATCGTCCGGGCCGGCGGGCACTTCTGGGGAGCGCAGACCTTCCCGGGGATCTGGCTCTTCTCGGCCTCGAAGGTGTTCCAGGGGATCCGGGTGAACGACGTCGACATCGTCGATCCGACGTACAGCGGAATCATGTTCCAGACCAACTATGTGGGAGGACAGCCGCAGTTCCCGATCAAGGACACCATCCTCAGCGACATCTCGATCTCCGGCGCAAGGAAAAGCGGCGACGCGTACGACGCCAAGTCCGGCTTCGGGCTCTGGGCGAACGAGATGCCGGAGGCGGGTCAGGGGCCCGCGGTCGGTGAGGTCACCGTCAACGGCCTGAAGTTCAGCAACAACGTGCAGGACGTGAAGAACACCACCTCCACCTTCAAGATCAACATCAATCCCTAGGCGGTCCCCGCAGGCCCGGGCGCCGATACGCGGACTAGCGCAAGCCACTTGCATGGCTTGCGCTAGTCTTGCGTGTATGACGCGACGACTTGCTCAGGTGGCGAAGAAGGTTGGGGTCAGCGAGGCCACGGTCAGCCGGGTGCTCAACGGCAAGCCCGGAGTCTCCGAGGCCACCCGGCAGTCGGTGCTGACCGCACTCGACGTTCTCGGGTACGAGCGGCCTACTCAGCTGCGCGGCGAGCGGGCGCGGCTGGTCGGTCTCGTCCTGCCGGAGCTGCAGAACCCGATCTTCCCGGCCTTCGCCGAGGTGATCGGCGGGGCGCTGGCGCAGCAGGGGCTCACGCCCGTGCTCTGCACCCAGACCAAGGGCGGTGTCTCCGAGGCGGACTATGTGGAGCTGCTGCTCCAGCAGCAGGTCTCCGGAGTCGTCTTCGCGGGCGGTCTCTTCGCGCAGGCGGACGCCCCGCACGCCCACTACAGGCTGCTGGCCGAACGCAAGATTCCGGTGGTGCTGATCAATGCCTCCATCGAGAATCTCGACTTCCCCTGTATCGCCTGCGACGACGCGGTGGCCGTGGAGCAGGCCTGGCGCCATCTGGCCTCGCTCGGCCACGGGCGCATCGGCCTTGTCCTCGGCCCGCCCGACCATGTGCCCTCGCGACGCAAGCTCGCCGCCGCGCACGCGGCCGCGAAGGCGGCAGGCGGGGAGCTGCCCGACGAGTGTGTCGAGCGCTCCATGTTCTCCCTGGAAGGCGGGCAGGCCGCGGCCTCGCGGCTGCTCGACCGGGGGATCACCGGGATCATCTGCGCCAGCGATCCGCTCGCGCTCGGAGCCGTACGGGCCGCCCGCCGGCGCGGTCTCGCCGTCCCCGGCGAAGTCTCGGTCGTCGGCTACGACGACTCCGCCTTCATGAACTGCACCGAGCCGCCGCTGACCACCGTTCGCCAGCCGATCGAGGCGATGGGCCGTGCCGCGGTCGAGCTGCTGTGCGCGCAGATCCAGGGCGGCGATGTCCCCCCGGGTGAGCTGCTCTTCGAGCCGGAGCTGGTGGTGCGCGGCTCGACGGGGCAAGCTCCGCGCTAGGGTCTGTCGTTTGGATCAGGCCGGATCAGTGAGCGGCCCGCCGCGGAGCGGCTGATGTCACTGCGGTGCGTGCGATCGCAAGGCGGAGGAAGGAGCCGACGCGGAGCGTCGGCGACTGACGACAACGCAGCGTGGGGGCACCTCCCGTGCCCGAAGGGCTACGGGGGAGTGCGTGCCAATGCACGCGAGCCCGGCAAGATCCGAACGGCAGACCCTAGCCGTACGACCGGCTGCGCAAGCTGTACGACCAACTGCGCCAGCCGTACAACCGACTGTCAAACTTTTACGAAATCGGCGCGAGATATTGCGGTCTTCTGTCGCCGGTGGTTGAGTGTGCCGCGCCTCCCGCAGCGTGTTCGCCGCGGGTCATCCGGCTCATGCCCGAAGGGGACCACCGATGAGAAGTGCTACGACCGTCCTCGTCTCCGCGCTCGCCCTCACCGTCCTGGCCGCCTGCGGCACGAGCAGCAGCGGCAACAACGACGAGGGCTCCGGCGGCGGTTCGTCCGACCCGTCCGCCCCGCTGGACCCGAAGACCAAGCTGACGCTCACGATCGACTGCATGCCCTCGCCCGCCAAGGCCGCCGAGCTCAAGGAGTGGAACGAGGACGTCAAGGCGTTCAACAAGACGTACCCGAACATCAAGATCCAGGGACGTTCGACGCCAGGCCAGTGTCTTGAGCCGCCGCGCTTCACCGCGATGCTGAAGGCCAAGTCCCAACCGGACGTGTTCTACACGTACTTCACCGATCTCCAGCAGGTCCTCGACAACGCCGGAGCCGAGGACATCTCCGCGTACGTCACCCCCAAGACGGTCCCCGCACTCGCCGACATCGACGCCGACGTCATGAACTCCCTCAAGCACGACGGCAAGCTCTACGGCCTCCCCACCAGCAACTACACCATGGGCCTTCTGGTCAACCGCAAGCTCTTCCAGCAGGCCGGGCTCAACCCCGACACCCCGCCGAGGACCTGGGCAGAGGTCCGCACCGCGGCGAAGGCGATCGCCGGACTCGGCAAGGGAGTTGCGGGATACGGCGAGTACAGCGCGGGCAACACCGGCGGCTGGCACTTCACCGCCACGATGTACGGCCTCGGGGGCGAGATCGTCGACGCCAGCGGCAAGAAGGCCGCGTTCAACAGCGACCTGGGCAAGCAGATCGTCGGGAATCTCCACGCCATGCGCTGGGACGACGACAGCATGGGCAAGACCCAGCTGCTCAAGTGGGGCGACCTGCAGAAGCAGATAGCCAGCGACAAGCTCGGCATGTTCCTCGCCGCGCCCGACGACATCGCGTACATGGTCCAGCAACTCGGCGCCACATACGAGAACTTCGGCATGGGACCGATCCCCGGCGAGAAGAACACCCTCTTCGGCGGCAACAACTACGTGATCAAGAAGGGGAACTCCCCGGACAAGATCAAGGCCGCGGTTGCCTGGCTCAACTTCAAGAACCTCACCGTGGGCAAGGGGCAGTTCGACTGGGCGCGCACCAAGACCGACGGTCTGCCCGTCGGCGTCCCGCAGCCCAACTTCTGGCTGAACGCCAGCAAGACGAAGGACGACGCGGCACGCGCGGCCAGTGCCACCATGCCGGTCGAGAACTTCAAGGCCTTCATGGACAACTCGGTCAAGGGCAAGGCCGAGCCGCCCAAGGCACAGGAGATCTACAAGGTCCTGGACAACGTGATGTCGGGAGTGCTCACCAACAAGAACGCGGACGCGGCCAAGTTGCTGGCGAGCGCCGAGTCGCAGGTCAACCAGATCCTGGCGAACCAGTAGCCGATGTCGGCCCCCACCCTGACCCCGCGCAAGGCCGCACCGCGCCGCCCCGGGCGCTCTGCCGGGCTCCGTACGAACGCCTCCAGGGAGGCGTTCGTACGGGCCCTGCGCCGCAATCTGTCGGCCCACGGCTTCCTGATCGGCGCCGTCCTCTGCTTCTCGTTCTTCTCCTGGTATCCGATGGTCAGGGAGTTCGTCCTGGCCTTCCAGAAGACCGAGGACGGGCAGACGACCTGGGCCGGCTGGTCCAACCTCACCACCGTGTTCAACGACCCGGCCTTCTGGCAGGCCTGGCGCAACACCCTGCTGTTCACCGGGCTGGCGCTGCTTCTCGGCTTCGCCGTCCCGTTCGTCGTCGCCCTGGTCCTCAACGAATTCCGGCACGCGCAGGGCTACTTGCGGCTGCTTGTCTATCTGCCCGTGATGCTGCCGCCGGTCGCGTCCGTCCTGCTCTTCAAGTATCTGTACGACCCCGGATACGGACTCCTCAACCGGATCCTGGAACTGCTGCACCTCCCGCAGCAGCAGTGGCTCCAGGACCCCGACACCGCGATGCTCTCGGTCGTCATCGCCGCCACCTGGATGAACATGGGCGGCGCGACCCTGATCTATCTCGCCGCACTGCAGGGCATACCGGGCGAGCTCTACGACGCGGCGGAACTCGACGGCGCGGGACTGCTGCGCAAGATCTGGTACGTCACCATCCCGCAGACCCGGCTGATCCTCTCGCTGATGCTGCTGATGCAGATCATCGCGACGATGCAGGTCTTCACCGAGCCGTTCCTGCTCACCAACGGAGCGGGTCCGGAAGGGTCCACGACGACCGTCGTCTATCTCATCTACCAGTACGCCTTCAACTTCAACAACTACGGCAGCGCCGCCGCGCTCGGCCTGGTCCTGCTCGTACTGCTCGCGGGATTCTCGGCGGCGTACGTCCGGCTCAGCCGCAGCAGCGAGGACGAGTAGGACGGGTGAGACGGACATGACACGCACACTCATCTCACCGGCCCAACTCGCAAGACCACGCGCCAAGTTCCTCTACTGGGCCGTCTTCGCCCTGGTCATCGGCCTCTTCACACTGGTCTTCCTCGGCCCGCTCTACTGGATGGTCTCCGGCGGACTCAAGACCACCCAGGAGGTCGTCCAGTCACCGCCGAGCTTCGTGCCCCAGGCACTGCACCCCGAGAACTACTCCCGGGCCTGGGACGTGATGGACCTGGCCCGGCTGCTGTTCAACACCCTCTACTACGCCTTCGGCGCGCTCGCCTTCCAGCTGGTCCTCGATGTCGCCGCGGCCTATTCGCTGTCCCAGCTGCGGCCGGTGTTCGGCAAGGTCATCCTCGCGATGATGCTGGCCACGCTGATGATCCCGGCCACCGTCCTGGTCGTACCGCAGTATCTGACGGTGCTCGACGTCCCGATCGTGCAGCGCAATCTGCTCAACTCGCCCTGGGCGATCTGGCTTCCGTCCGTCACCAACGCCTTCAACATCTTTCTGCTGAAGCGGTTCTTCGACTCGATTCCGCGCGAGCTCCTCGACGCGGCATCCATCGACGGAGCGTCCCGGATGCGGACCCTGTGGTCGGTCGTGCTGCCGATCTCCCGGCCGATCCTCGGCGTCGTGTCCATCTTCGCGGTCGTCGGAGTCTGGAAGGACTTCCTCTGGCCGATGCTCACCCTCCCCGATCCGAGCAAGCAGACGCTCAACGTCGGCATCTACTCCCTCGCGAACGGTGTGCCCGAGAACGTGCTCATCGCCGCGCTCACCATCGCGTCCGCGCCGACGCTGCTGATCTTCCTGATCTTCCAGCGCAACATCATGAGCGGTCTCACCGCGGGCGGCCTCAAGGGCTGAACCCGGCCCGCTCCTCTGCTCCTCCTCAAGCCTCCGCCGCCGGCCTCTCTCCGGCGCCCCGCTGTCCGGGCCGGCGGCGGAGTCCCACCTGCCCGAAAGGACCGTCACGTGGCAGCCCCTCATTCGGAGCACACGGCCGTGGATCACACGGACGACTGGTGGCGATCGGCCGCCATCTACCAGGTGTACGTACGCAGCTTCGCTGACGGCGACGGTGACGGCACGGGTGATCTCGCAGGCGTACGGGCGAGGCTGCCCCACCTCGCGGATCTGGGCGTCGACGCGATCTGGTTCAACCCGTGGTACCTCTCCCCGCTGGCGGACGGCGGCTACGACGTGGCCGACTACCGCGCCATCGACCCGGCCTTCGGGACCCTCGCCGAGGCCGAGAAGCTCATCAGCGAGGCCCGCGCGCTGGGGATCCGCACCATCGTCGACATCGTGCCCAACCATGTCTCGGACCAGCACGCATGGTTCCGGTCGGCCCTCGCCGCCGGGCCGGGGAGCCCCGAGCGCGAACTGTTCCACTTCCGTCCGGGCCGCGGTGACAGGGGCGAACTGCCGCCCAACAACTGGCCGTCGCAGTTCGCGGGGGAGACCTGGACGCGGGTCCCCGACGGCGAGTGGTACCTGCACCTGTTCACGCCGGAGCAGCCCGACCTCAACTGGGACCACCCGGTCGTACGCCAGGAGCACGAGGACGTGCTGCGCTTCTGGTTCGAGCGCGGTGCCGCGGGTGTACGGATCGACTCCGCGGCCCTGTGCGCCAAGGCCCCCGGTCTGCCGGACGCCGACGAGGACGACACGACTCTCTACGTCGACCGCGACGAGCTGCACGACATCTACCGCGCCTGGCGGGCCGTCGCCGACGAGTACGGCGGGGTGCTCATCGGGGAGCTGTGGGTGCCCGACCCGGACCGCTTCTCCCGCTATCTGAGATCCGACGAGCTGCACACCGCCTTCAACTTCGACTTCCTGGCGCGCCCTTGGGAGGCGGCGGAGCTGCGGGCCTCCATCGACACCACCCTCGCGTACCACGCGCCGGTCGGAGCACCGGCGACCTGGGTGCTGTGCAACCACGACGTGACGCGCACGGTGACGCGCTACGGGAGGGACGACACCGGCTTCGACTTCGCGAAGAAGCGGTTCGGAACACCCACCGACCTCGCCGTCGGCACCCGGCGCGCGCGGGCCGCTGCCCTGCTCTCGCTCGCCCTGCCGGGCTCGGTCTATCTGTTCCAGGGCGAGGAACTGGGGCTTCCCGAGGCGGACATACCACTCGATCGCATCCATGACCCGATGCACTTCCGCTCCGGGGGAGTGGACCCGGGGCGCGACGGCTGCCGGGTGCCGCTGCCCTGGGCCGCGGGCGCGCAGTACTACGGGTTCGGCTCGGCGGTGGATCCCTGGCTTCCGCAGCCCGAGGACTGGGCCTCGTACGCCGCCGACGGGCAGGCGGTCGATCCCGACTCCATGCTGACCCTCTACCGGCATGCCCTGCGGCTGCGCCGGACCGACCCCGGGTTCGGGGACGGACCGCTGCGCTGGCTGCCCGCCGCTCCCGGAGTCCTTGCCTTCAGCCGCGGCGGCGGCCTGATGTGCGTCGTCAATCTCGCCGGAGACCCCGCCGAACTCCCCGGCCACACAAGCGTCCTGCTGACGAGCGGCCCCCTGGACGACGAGGGCCGGCTGCCGCGGGACACGGCGGTCTGGCTGCGGGCCTGACCCCGCGGCCGGCGCCGCCGGTCATCGATCCCCCCACCCCTGGAGGTCTGAGTGTCATGAGCGCAACAAGAGCCGCACCACGTGGACGCCTGTTAACCGCCCTGCTCGCCTCACTGGCCTGCGCCGCATCGCTCGGCACGGCCGCCGTCGCTTCCGGTTCCGGCTCGGCCGCGCCGCCCGCGGCGCCCGCCCTGTCCCCGCTGGCCGTCGAAGGGCGCGGAGCCACCGTGCCGTTCACCGAACTGGAGGCGGAGACCGCCGCCACCAACGGCTCGGTGATCGGCCCCGACCGTACGTACACCACGCTGCCCTCCGAGGCGTCCGGCCGCCGCGCCGTACGGCTCGATGCGGCGGGCGAGTATGTCGAGTTCACGCTGACCCAGCCCGCCAACGCGATGACCGTCCGCTATGCCGTCCCGGACAACGCGGCCGGAACGGGCATCACCGCCCCGGTCGCACTCAGCCTGGACGGCGTCAAGCTGAAGGACGTCGACTTCACCTCCAAGTACGGCTGGTTCTACGGGAGTTACCCGTTCACCAACACCCCGGGCGACAAGCCGCACCACTTCTACGACGAGACCAGAACGCTCTTCGGCCGCACCCTGCCCGTCGGCTCGAAGGTGCGGATCACCCTGGCCCAGGCCGGAGCCACGCCCTGGACCGCGGTCGACCTCGCCGACTTCGAGGAGGTCGCCGCCCCGGTCGGCAGGCCCGCGGGCTCGCTGTCCGTGACGGACTACGGCGCCGACGCGAGCGGCGCCGCCGACTCCACCGCCGCGTTCCAGCAGGCCGTCGACGCGGGCAAGGCGCAGGCCAAAGAGGTGTACATCCCGCAGGGCACGTTCAGGCTCACCGACCATGTCGTCGTCGACCAGGTCACGCTGCGCGGAGCCGGGCCCTGGTACAGCGTGCTGACCGGCCGGCATCCCACCGACCGCAAGCGGGCCGCCGGGATCTACGGGAAGTACGTGGCCGGGGGCGGCTACGGCGGTGAGATACGCCCGCACGAGGCAGGCGGTCCCAGCCGCAATGTGACGCTGAAGGACTTCGCGATCCTCGGCGAGATCGGCGAGCGGATCGACGAGGACCAGGTCAACGCCATCGGCGGCGCGCTCAGCTACTCGGTCGTCGACAACGTGTGGATGCAGCACACCAAGGTCGGGGCGTGGATGGACGGCCCGATGAACAACTTCCACATCAGGAACAGCCGGATCCTGGACCAGACCGCCGACGGCGTCAACTTCCACTGGGGAGTGACCAATTCGTCGGTCGAGAACACCTTCCTGCGCAACCTGGGCGACGACGGCCTCGCCATGTGGGCCGACACCAAGCCCAATGTCGCCAATACGTTCAGCAGGAACACCGTCGTCCTGCCGATCCTCGCGAACAACATCGCGATCTACGGCGGCAAGGACATCGCGGTCACCGACAACGTGGTGGCCGAATCACTGACCAACGGCGGCGGGCTCCACGTCGGCAACCGATACCCGGGCGTGACACCCGGTCAGGGAACCGATGTCCAGGGCACCTTCACCCTCTCCCGCAACACCACGATCCGGGCCGGGAACACCGACTACGGCTGGCCCTTCCCGATCGGCGCGATCTGGTTCGACTCCCGCAACAGCTCCATCGACAAGGCGACGATCAACGTCACCGACACCGACATCCTCGACAGCTCCTACGCGGCGATCCACTTCGTCTCCGGCACCACCAAGGGCGTCAACTTCGGCAAGGTCAACATCGACGGCACGGGCACCTTCGCCCTTCAGTTCAACGACCCGGCGCAGGCCTCGTTCACGGGCGTCACAGCCAAGCACATCGGATTCACCGAGCCCGTCTACAGCTGCCTGGGCAGCCAGCTCAACATCACTCAGGGAGCGGGCAACTCCGGCTGGAACGAGAAGCTCCCGGCCACCTACTGCGGACCGTGGCCGGAGCCGAACCACGGCGGCGGTACGGATCCGAGCCCCTCGCCCGACCCCAGCACCACCCCGCCCCCCGACCCGGACCGCAATCTCGCCGCCGGCCGGCCCGCGACGGCGACCGGATCGGTCGACGTCTACACGCCCGGCAAGGCCGTCGACGGTGATGCGGGCTCGTACTGGGAGAGCAC
This sequence comes from Streptomyces sp. NPDC005408, assembly GCF_040606445.1. NCBI lineage: Bacteria > Bacillati > Actinomycetota > Actinomycetes > Kitasatosporales > Streptomycetaceae > Streptomyces > Streptomyces sp. NPDC005408. Next base: position 118,667 of record NZ_JBEXEX010000005.1, read on the forward strand.
CAACAACGCCTTCCCGCAGTCGCTGACAGTCGACCTCGGCGGGGCGAGCGAGGTGACCCGGCTGGTGCTCAAGCTGCCTCCGCCCGCCGCCTGGCAGGCGCGGACCCAGACCCTGGCGGTGCTGGGGAGCGCCGACGGTTCGTCCTGGTCCACGCTCCTGGCGGCGACCGGCTACCGCTTCGACCCGGCGACCGGCAACACCGTGACCGTACGGCTTCCTGCCGGTACGAGCACGCGCCATCTGCGCCTCACCGTGACGGCCAACACCGGTTGGCCGGCAGCGCAGTTCAGCGAAGTGGAGGCCTATCGCTCCTGACGAGGCTCATGCCTCCTGACGGGACCTGTCGCTCGCGACGCGTCGACTCCTCCGCCCGCTCACGGCAACGGCCTGGGCGGGCGGGGGCCGTCGTACTGCCCGCTCGGACGCATCCGCAGCGGGCGCTCCTCGTACTCCTCCAGCGCGTGCGCGATCCAGCCCGCCGTACGCGCCACGGCGAAGACAGTCTCACCCGCCTCGGCAGGCATAGCGGACGCCACCGAAAGCACCGCCAGCGCCAGATCGACATTGGCGTGCAGCTCGACATGGCGGGCCGTCGTCGCCTCCACCTCGCGTGCCGCCTCCAGCGCGGGCCGGGCGGCGGGCAGCTGTGCCAGTACGCCGAACAGCGCCTCGGCGCGCGGGTCCTTGCCCGGGTAGAGCCGGTGGCCGAGGCCCGGCACACGACGGCCCGCCCGCAGATGGTCCGCCACCACGGCCGCCGCGCTGCCGCGCTCCAGCACCTCGCTGAGCATCCGGTGCGCAAGACCGCTTGCGGCCCCGTGCAACGGGCCGTCGAGCGCGCCGAGTCCAGCCGACACCACGGCGTACGGATGGGCGCGCGCGGACGCGGCGACCCGCACGGCGAGCGTCGATGCGGCCAGATCGTGGTCGATCAGCAGCGAGAGCGCCATGTCCAGAGCTCGTACGGACGCCTCGTCCGGGCGCTCGGTGGTGAGCCGCGACCAGAGCCGCCAGGCGATCCGGCCCTCGCCCCGGTGCCGTTGCCCGACGGTGGGGAGCGCGTCGACCAGGGTGGGGATCAGCATGCGCGCGCTGCCGAGCACCGCATCCCGGTCGAGGTCGAAGCGCAGCGGATCAGCCACCGCTGCCGCGATGGCGGCCACCCGGAGCCGGTCGGTCGATCCGCTGTGTGCGGGCAGCGCATCGACCGCGCGACGGGCCGCGGCGAGCGTCTCGGCGGGGGCGGTGAACCGGACACCGGCCCGCAGGTTGCCGGTCCAGAGCCAGTCGGCGATCTCCTCGTAGCCGTAGCGGCGGGCGAGTTCGGTCGCGTCGACGCCCCGGAAGTAGTAGCGGTCCTTGTCGATCAGCGTGATGCCGGTGCGGATCCGCTGGATGACGTCGCTGCCGGACGAGGGCTCCCGCCGCCCCCTGCGGACGAGCGCGTCGACCTCTTTGGCGTCGAAGGTGCTGCCGCGTCCGGAGGGATCGCGCCTGCTGGAGAGCTGGCCGCGGCTGACATACGCGTACACCGTCTCGGGTTTCACGCCGAGCCGTGCGGCCGCCTCCTTGGTGGTCAGCCGCTCGCCGTCCGCTCCGTGGTCCGTCATGCCGTCACCGTACACATATTGATTCAATCAATATTGACAGTGATCCCGTCAAGCATGGACAGTCGAATCAAGTTCAGGGAGGACACCATGCAGAGCACCGGCACCACCGCACCCGTCGACGTACCGCGCGGACTCGCCGGCGTCGTCGTCACCGACACCGCGCTGGGTGACGTCAGAGGACGCGAGGGCTTCTACCACTACCGCCAGTACTCGGCCGTCGAGCTCGCCGAGAACCGCGGCTTCGAGGACGTCTGGCATCTGATGTTCTACGGCGAGCTGCCGAACGCGGCGCAGCGTGCGGCCTTCGTGGAGCACACCGCGCCTCTGCGTCATCTGCCCGAGGACGTCCGTGCCGCGCTGCCCGCCATAGCCCACTCGTGCGCGCTGTCGGGTCCGCTCGCCGGACTGCGCACCGCGCTCTCCCTGCTGGGAGCCTCCGCGGGGCTGCGCCCGGTGTACGACCTCGACACCGACCGCCGCCGGGCTGACGCGCTCGCCGCGTGTGCGGCCGTGCCGACGCTGCTCACCGCGCTGTACCGCCTCGGCCAGGGCCTTGAGCCGGTCGAACCGCGCGACGACCTGCCCTACGCCGCCAACTACCTCTACATGATGACCGGTTCGGAGCCGGAACCGGCGCGGGCCCGTGCGATCGAGCAGTACCTCGTCTCCACCATCGACCACGGCTTCAACGCCTCGACCTTCACGGCCCGCGTGATCACCTCCACCGGAGCCGACGTGGCCGCAAGCCTGGTGGGAGCGATCGGCGCGCTCTCGGGCCCGCTGCACGGCGGCGCCCCGAGCCGGGCCCTCGACACCCTCGACGCGATCGGTACGCCCGAGCGCATCGACCCCTGGATCAGGGAACGGGTCCTGGCGGGGGAGCGGATCATGGGCTTCGGTCATCCCGTCTACCGCACCGAGGACCCGCGCTCGCGGATGCTGCGAGGGATCGCCGAGAGCTTCGGCGGGCCGCTCGTCGAGTTCGCCGTCCAGGTCGAGGCGCGCGTCGAGGCGATCCTCGCGGAGCTGAAGCCCGGCCGTGAGCTGCACACCAATGTGGAGTTCTACGCGGGCGTGGTCATGGAGCTGTGCGGGCTGCCCCGCGAGATGTTCACGCCGACGTTCTGCGCGGGCCGGGTGGTCGGCTGGAGCGCCAATATCCTGGAGCAGGCGGCGGACTCGAAGATCATCCGCCCGTCGGCCCGCTATGTCGGACCGCCCCCGCCCCAGCCCCTGCCGCACATGTGAGAAAGGCCGCCCCTTGAGCCAGGTGACCAAGCCGCAGATCCCCGTTGTCGTCCTCGCGGGCTTTCTGGGATCCGGCAAGACCACCTTGCTCAACCAGCTGCTCCGGCGGAACGGCGGCAACCGCATCGGCGTGATCGTCAATGACTTCGGCTCCATCGAGATCGACGCCATGACGGTCGCCGGACAGGTCGGCTCCACCGTCTCGCTCGGCAACGGCTGTCTGTGCTGCGCAGTCGACGCGAGCGAGCTGGACGACTATCTGGAACTGCTCACCCGGCCTGCCGCCCGCATCGACATCATCGTCATCGAGGCGAGCGGTCTGGCCGAGCCGCAGGAGCTCGTACGGATGCTGCTGGCCAGCGACAATCCGCGCATTGTGTACGGGGGACTCGTCGAGGTCGTCGACGCGGCCGAGTTCGACGCGACGCGCTCGCGGCACCCGGAGATCGACCGGCATCTCGCGATCGCCGATCTTGTGGTTCTGAACAAGACGGACCGGGTGGAGCAGGCCGCACTTGAGGGCGTACTCGGGACACTCCGTGAGCTCAGTGGTGTCACGCCCGTGATCAGCGCGCAGTACGGCCGGGTCGATCCCGAGGTGCTCTTCGACCCGGCCGCGAGGCCCGAGCGCGAGGAGAAGGTGCGCCAGCTCTCCTTCGAGGATCTGTACGCGGACGATCACGATCACGATCACGATCACGAGGACGACCACGACCACGATCATGCGGGGCATCTGCACGCCGCGTACGAGAGCGTCGGCTTCACCGCGCAGGAACCCATGGACCCGCGCCGGCTGATGGACTTCCTCGACTCCCGGCCCGAAGGGCTCTACCGGATCAAGGGTTTCGTCGACTTCGGCGCGGCCGACCCCCGCAACCGGTACGCCGTGCACGCGGTCGGCCGGTTTCTGCGCTTCTACCCCGAGCCCTGGGGCCGCGGTCAGGAGCGCCGGACCCAACTGGTCCTCATCGGCTCCGGCGTCGACGCCGACAAACTGCGTACGGAACTCGACGAGTGCCGGACGGCCGGACCGCAGGACGCCCCCGACGAGCAGAGCATGTGGGGCGTCCTGCGGTTCGTGCAGTCCGAGCCGTCCGAGCCGGAGAGCGACTAGCTCGACGGGCCCGCCAGCACCGACACCGCCGAAATCAGCGGCATGCCCGAGCCGTCACGGCGCGGGTCGATCTCCGGCAGCTCGGCCGGTGCGCCGTTCTTCTGCGCCGCCCGCGCCGGGGCCGCGCCCGCCCAGGCCAGTACGAGCAGGTCCTCGCCCTTGAGGAAGCGCTGGCAGCGCACCCCGCCCGTGGCCCGCCCCTTGCGCGGGTACTGGTCGAAGGGGGTGAGCTTCGCCGTCAGCACCGAGTCGTCCAGCGTGCCGTGCGAGCCCGCGACCGTGAACACCACCGCGTCCCCGGCCGGGTCCACCGCCGTGAACGAGATCACCTCGGCGCCCTCCGACAGCTTGACTCCGGCCATGCCGCCCGCCGCCCGGCCCTGCGGCCTGACCTGCCCAGCCGGATAGCGCAGCAGCTGTGCGTCGGAGGTGATGAAGACCAGGTCCTCCTCGCCCGTACGCAGCTCCGCACCGCCGACGATCCGGTCACCGTCCTTGAGGGTGATGACCTCCAACTCGTCCTTGTTGGCGGGGTAGTCGGGCACGACGCGCTTGACGACGCCCTGCAGCGTGCCGAGCGCCAGGCCCGGCGAGGACTCGTCGAGCGTGGTGAGGCAGATGATCGTCTCGTCGGCCTCCAGGGACAGGAACTCCGCGACCGGCGCGCCGCCCGAGAGATTCGGCGCGGACGCGGTGTCCGGCAGCTGCGGCAGATCGATCACCGCCAGCCGCAGCAGCCGCCCGGCCGAGGTCACTGCCCCCACATCGCCGCGCGCGGTCGCCGGGACGGCCGAGACGATCACATCGTGCTTGGTGCGCTTGCCGCTGTCGTCGGGAAGCGGCTCGCCCGTGGCCGTACGCGCCAGCAGACCCGTCGACGACAGCAGCACCCGGCACGGGTCGTCCGCGACCTCCAGCGCCACCGCGGCGACCGGCGTACCGGCCGACTCCAGCAGCACGGTGCGCCGCTCGGTGCCGAACTTCTTGGCCACCGCTGCCAGTTCGGAGGAGACCAGCTTCCGGAGCTCGTTGTCCGACTCCAGGATCCCGGTCAGCTCGTCGATCTCGCCGTTCAGCCGGTCGCGCTCGCTCTCCAGCTCGATCCGGTCGAACTTGGTCAGCCGGCGCAGCGGAGTGTCCAGGATGTACTGCGTCTGGACCTCGCTGAGCGAGAAGTGCTCGATCAGCCGCTCCTTGGCCTGCGCCGAATTCTCACTGGACCGGATGAGGCGGATGACCTCGTCGATGTCCAGCAGGGCGACGAGCAGGCCCTCGACCAGATGCAGCCGGTCGCGACGCTTGGTCCGCCGGAACTCGCTGCGGCGGCGCACCACGTCGAAGCGGTGGTCGAGATAGACCTCGAGGAGCTCCTTGAGCCCCAGCGTGAGCGGCTGGCCGTCCACCAGCGCCACATTGTTGATACCGAAGGACTCCTCCATCGGCGTCAGCTTGTAGAGCTGCTCGAGGACGGCCTCGGGCACGAAGCCGTTCTTGACCTCGATGACCAGACGCAGTCCGTGCGAGCGGTCGGTGAGGTCCTTGACGTCCGCGATGCCCTGGAGCTTCTTCGACGAGACCAGGTCCTTGATCTTCGCGATGACCTTCTCGGGGCCGACGGTGAAGGGCAGTTCGGTGACGACCAGGCCCTTGCGGCGGGCCGTGACGTCCTCCACGGAGGCCGTCGCGCGGATCTTGAAGGTGCCGCGGCCCGATTCGTACGCGTCCTTGATGCCGCTCAGGCCCACGATCCGGCCACCGGTCGGCAGGTCGGGACCGGGGACGAAGCGCATCAGCGTCTCGAGGTCGGCGCCGGGGTGCCTGATCAGATGGCGAGCGGCGGCGATGACCTCGCCCAGATTGTGCGGCGGCATGTTCGTCGCCATGCCGACCGCGATCCCGGACGCGCCGTTGACCAGCAGATTCGGGTAGGCGGCGGGGAGCACGACGGGCTCGCGCTCCTGGCCGTCGTAGTTCGACTCGAAATCGACGGTGTCCTCGTCGATCGACTCGGTCATCAGGCGGGTGGCATCTGCCATCCGGCACTCGGTGTACCGCATGGCCGCCGGCGGGTCGTCATTGCCGAGCGAGCCGAAGTTGCCGTGCCCGTCGACCAGCGGCAGGCGCATCGAGAAGGGCTGTGCCATCCGCACCAGGGCGTCGTAGATCGACGCGTCGCCGTGCGGGTGCAGCTTGCCCATGACCTCGCCGACGACGCGGGCGCACTTCACATAGCCGCGGTCGGGGCGCAGGCCCATCTCGTTCATCTGGTACACGATCCGGCGGTGTACCGGCTTCATGCCGTCACGTGCGTCCGGCAGGGCCCGGGAGTAGATCACCGAGTAGGCGTACTCGAGGAAGGAGCCCTGCATTTCGTCCACGACGTCGATGTCGAGGATCTTCTCCTCGAAATCGTCCGGAGGCGGGGTCTTCGTGCTGCGGCGGGCCATCGCGGCTGCTGCTCCTTCACGTACCAGGTCTGGAACTGACGCCGACCATTGTGGACCGTCCCACTGACAACGCCGACCGCGACCCGGGAACTTCGCCAGGTGTCAGCACGCTTGCATACAGTGGCAGGGCTGACAGAAGAAGCAGCATCGCGATCGAAGGGACGTACATGCCCATGGGTCACACGGCCACAGCGCAGGCCGGTTCCGGCGGCCTGACAGCGACCGAGCACCGGCTGGCCAACGGCCTGCGCGTGGTGCTCTCCGAGGACCATCTGACCCCGGTCGCCGCGGTCTGCCTCTGGTACGACGTCGGCTCGCGCCACGAAGTCAAGGGCCGTACCGGCCTCGCCCACCTCTTCGAGCACCTGATGTTCCAGGGCTCGGGACAGGTCAAGGGGAACGGTCACTTCGAGCTGGTGCAGGGGGCGGGCGGCTCGCTGAACGGCACCACCAGCTTTGAGCGCACCAACTACTTCGAGACCATGCCCACCCACCAGCTGGAGCTTGCGCTCTGGCTGGAGGCCGACCGGATGGGCTCGCTGCTCGCCGCGCTCGACGACGAGTCGATGGAGAACCAGCGCGATGTCGTCAAGAACGAGCGCCGCCAGCGGTACGACAACGTCCCGTACGGCACGGCCTTCGAGCGGCTGACGGCTCTCGCCTACCCCGAGGGCCACCCGTACCACCACACGCCGATCGGCTCCATGGCCGACCTGGACGCGGCGACCCTCAAGGACGCCCGCGCCTTCTTCCGGACGTACTACGCGCCGAACAACGTCGTGCTGTCGGTTGTCGGCGACATCGACCCGGTGGAGACGCTCGCCTGGATCGAGAAGTACTTCGGCTCCATCCCCTCCCACGACGGCAAGCAGCCGCCGCGCGACGGCTCGCTCCCGGAGGTGATCGGCGAGCAGCTGCGCGAGGAGATCCGCGAGGAGGTTCCCGCTCGGGCACTGATGGCCGCCTACCGGCTGCCGCACGACGGCACGCGCGAGTGCGACGCCGCTGATCTGGCGCTCACCGTCCTCGGCGGCGGCGAGTCCTCCCGGCTGCACAACCGTCTCGTGCGCCGTGACCAGACTGCTGTCGCCGCCGGGTTCGGTCTGCTGCGCCTCGCCGGTGCTCCCTCGCTCGGCTGGCTGGACGTCAAGACGTCCGGCGGTGTCGAGGTCCCGCAGATCGAGGCCGCGGTCGACGAGGAGCTGGCGCGGTTCGCCGCCGACGGCCCCACGCCCGAGGAGATGGAGCGCGCTCAGGCCCAGTTGGAGCGCGAATGGCTGGACCGGCTCGGCACCGTCGCGGGCCGCGCGGACGAACTGTGCAGGTTTGCCGTGCTGTTCGGCGACCCGCAGCTGGCGCTGACCGCCGTGCAGCGGGTGCTCGACGTCACCGCCGAGGAGGTGCAGGCGGTCGCCCAGGCCCGGCTGCGCCCCGACAACAGGGCAGTGCTCGTGTACGAACCCGTCTCTGCGCCCGAGGGAAGCAACGAAGAGGAAGAGGCGGACCAGTGAGCGACGCTGCCGTGACGATGACGTACCACCCGCAGCCGACGGCGGGTGCCCCCCGGCCCTGGGCCTTCCCCGCCCCCGACCGCGGCACGCTGGACAACGGTCTGACGGTGCTGCGCTGCCACCGGCCCGGCCAGCAGGTGGTGGCCGTCGAGATCCTCCTCGACGCTCCGCTGAACGCCGAGCCCGAGGGTATCGACGGTGTTGCCACGATCATGGCGCGCGCCCTGTCGGAGGGCACCGACAAGCACACCGCCGAGGAGTTCGCCGCCGAGCTGGAGCGCTGCGGCGCGACCCTCGACGCGCATGCCGATCACCCCGGCGTCCGTGTCTCCCTGGAGGTCCCGGTCTCCCGGCTGCCCAAGGCGCTCGGTCTGCTCTCCGACGCCCTGCGCGCGCCCGCCTTCGCCGACAGCGAGGTCGAGCGGCTGGTGCGCAACCGTCTGGACGAGATCCCGCACGAGACGGCCAATCCGGCCCGCCGCGCGGCCAAGGAGCTCTCCAAGGAGCTCTTCCCGGCCACCGCCCGTATGTCGCGCCCCCGCCAGGGCACCGAGGAGACCGTGGCCCGGATCGACTCCGCGGCCGTGCGTGCTTTCTACGAGGCGCACGTCCGGCCCGCCACGGCCACCGCGGTGATCGTCGGCGACCTCACCGGAGTCGACCTGGACGCCGTGCTCGCCGAGACCTTCGGCGGCTGGAAGGGCGACAGCGCCACGCCCCGTCCCGTACCGCCGATCACCGCCGACGACACGGGCCGTGTGGTCATCGTGGACCGCCCGGGCGCCGTGCAGACGCAGCTGCTGATCGGCCGCATCGGCCCGGACCGGCACGACCGCGTCTGGCCCGCGCAGGTGCTCGGCGCGTACTGCCTGGGCGGCACCCTCACCTCGCGTCTGGACCGCGTGCTGCGTGAGGAGAAGGGCTACACCTACGGCGTACGGGCCTTCGGCCAGGTGCTGCGGTCCGCCCCCGACGGCTCGGGCGCCGCGATGCTGGCGATCAGCGGTTCGGTGGACACCCCCAACACCGGACCGGCGCTGGACGACCTGTGGAAGGTGCTGCGGACGCTCGCCGCCGAGGGTCTCACCGATGCCGAGCGCGATGTCGCGGTGCAGAACCTGGTGGGTGTCGCGCCGCTGAAGTTCGAGATGGCCGCGTCTGTCGCGGGCACGCTCGCCGACCAGGTCGAGCAGTTCCTCCCGGACGACTACCAGGCGCAGTTGTACGTGCGGCTGGCGGAGACGGGCACCGTGGAGGCGACTGCGGCGGCCGTCAGCGCCTTCCCGGTTGACCGGCTGGTCACGGTGCTCGTCGGCGACGCCTCGCAGATCGAGGAGCCGGTCAGGGCTCTGGGCATCGGTGAAGTGACCGTGGTCACCGGCTGATCGCCTCTCGCACCAACTGGACAACTCCGGCTGAACCCGGCGCAACAGGCAAGCGGAACCCCGGCATCCAAGCGATGGCGGGGTTCCTCGCTATGTCCGGTTTGTTGTGGAGGCTGCCTGTCTGCCCTGTGGCATGCACTACAAAAGGGCCTGTCTGTTTGGTGATTGAAAGTTGCCCCGCCTAGCGTCGGTCCGGCTGTTCGCCAGTAGCCAGCCGCATCCGCGGCATCGGACAGCCATCGCCGAGTCCCCGTCAGGCGCGAGCCTGGGGAGCCGGGGACCCACTCAGTCCCTGGGGTGAATCGGACGCCTTCGTATCCGTACGGAGGGGCCCGTAGGAGACCTTCCTGCTCCGAACCCGTCAGCTAACCCGGTAGGCGAGAAGGAAGGAAAGGACCAGCCACTTCATGGCGTTCACCCGTGCCACCGGGAAGCACCGTGCCCCGAGCCGCCTGACGCGCAGGAGCGCGAACATGGCGGGCGTAGCGGCCCTTGCCACCACCGGCGTCATCGGAACCCTCGCTTCCCCGGCGCTCGCCGCCACCCCCAGCACCGCCGTCGAGGACACCGGTCTGACCCAGGTCGTGACCGCTGACACCCTCGCCGACCAGATCGCCGACCAGGCCGCCGCCCAGAAGCAGGAGGCCGCCGAGGCCATTGCCAAGGCGAAGGCCGCTGCGGAGGCGAAGCGCAAGGCCGAGGCCCGTGCCAAGGCCGCACGCGAGGCCAAGGAGCGCGCCGCCCGCGAGGCCGAGCGCAAGCGCCTCAACTCCTTCGTCGCGCCGATCACCGGCTCGTACATCTCCACGGGCTACAAGACCGGCGGCGCCATCTGGTCCTCCGGCAGCCACACCGGCATCGACTTCCACGCCGCCTCCGGCACCACCGTGCACGCGGTCGGCTCCGGCACCGTCGTCGAGGCCGGCTGGGGCGGCGCGTACGGCAACAACGTCGTGATCAAGATGAAGGACGGCACGTACACGCAGTACGGCCACCTCTCGTCGATCACCGTCTCGGTCGGCCAGAGCGTGACCCCGGGCCGGCAGATAGGCCACTCCGGCGCGACCGGCAACACCACGGGACCGCACCTCCACTTCGAGGCGCGCACCAGCCCGGAGTACGGCTCCGACATCGACCCGGTCGCGTACCTGCGCGCCCACGGCGTCGGCGTCTGAGCACACGCAGTCTCGGCACACGCAGTCCGAGCACGCGCACACAACGCGTACATGAGAAGGCCCCGGCTCCCTGCCGGGGCCTTCTGCGTTCGGAGCTCTGGCCAAAAGATATCCATGGATTCCGAAGTGCCATCGGAAAATCCGGCCCACTGCAATAGAGTCACCGAACAGACGTCAATCGGCTGCGTTTCGCGCGGATTAAAGCGGAGGTTCGGTCATGCGCATTCCCGCGCACTCGGTATGCACGGCGATCCGCGACGACATCGTCTCCGGCGTATTCGAGCGCGGCAGCCGGCTCACCGAGGAGCAGCTGGCGCGCCGCTACGGCGTCTCCCGGGTCCCGGTCCGCGAAGCCCTGCGAACCCTGGAGTCCGAGGGCTTTGTGACCACCCGCAGGCATGCCGGAGCCTGCGTCGCCGAGCCCACCGAGCAGGAGGCCGCCGACCTGCTGGAGGTCCGGATGCTGCTGGAGCCGCTGGGTGCGGCACGCGCGGCCCAGCGGCGCACGGAGGCGCACCTCAAGGTCCTGCGCGGCCTGGTCAGGCTGGGTCAGGAGCGGGCCCGCCGCGGCCAGGGCGAGGACCTGCGCTCACTGGGCGGCTGGTTCCACGAGACGCTCGCCCAGGCCTCCGGCAGCCCGGGACTGATCGCCCTGCTGACCCAGCTGCGGCACAAGATCGCCTGGATGTACGCGGTCGAGCAGCCCGCCAAGCCCGTCGACTCCTGGGCGGAGCACGGCGCGATCGTGGACGCGGTGGCACGCGGCGATGTGGAGAGGGCACGGGCGCTCACCGCGCTGCATGCCGAGCGGGCCGCATCCGCGCACCGGCTGCGCCGTCCCGAGCGGGTGAGGACTTCGCAACATGCCGTAAACACCGCGAGCGTCCGCAATTAACAGGCGCGCCGTATACAAAGGGAAGATATTCGTGGGGCTTCTTTTCTGCTGCCCGAATTCGCGGAGTCGGACGCAGAAATGAACACAGCCGCGGCCTCCCGAATTCGGGAGGCCGCGGCTGTGTCGCCGGGCGAATTCTGCACAACCGCTCAGACGGTCTCGGGAAGCTCCTCGAGCCCCTCGGCGACCAGCTTGGCCAGACGGTCCAGGGCGGCGTCGGCGCCCTCCGCGTCGGAAGCGAGCACGATCTCCTCGCCGCCCTGCGCGCCCAGGCCGAGAACGGCGAGCATGGAGGCGGCGTTGACCTGGTTGCCGTCAGCCTTGGCGATCGTCACGGGGACGCCGGAGGCCGTGGCGGCACGGACGAAGATGGAAGCGGGGCGGGCGTGAAGGCCCTCGGCCCAGCCGACATTGACGCGGCGCTCAGCCATGGTGTTGCCCTTCAAGTCTTAGCGGTTGTCTAGACCAGTCTCTCATGCGTTGCGGCGTGCTCTCATACCGACCCGCGACCGGTGGGTGAGCCGTACGCTTTCACACATGCAGACCCAGCCGGACCACGACTACCCCGATCACTGGGAAGCAGACGTGGTGCTGCGCGACGGCGGTACGGCGCGCATCAGGCCCATCACCACCGAGGACGCAGAGCGCCTGGTCAGCTTCTACGAACAGGTCTCGGACGAGTCGAAGTACTACCGGTTCTTCGCGCCGTATCCGCGGCTCTCCGCCAAGGACGTCCACCGCTTCACCCATCACGACTACGTGGACCGGGTGGGTCTGGCGGTCACGGTCGGCGGCGAGTTCATCGCCACCGTCCGCTACGACCGCATCAACGCGCAGGGCCGCCCCGCGAGCTCCCCGGCCGACGAGGCGGAGGTCGCTTTCCTCGTACAGGACGCGCACCAGGGGCGCGGTGTCGCCTCCGCCCTCCTCGAGCACATCGCCGCGGTCGCCCGTGAGCGGGGCATCCGGCGCTTCGCCGCGGAGGTGCTCCCCGCCAACAGCAAGATGATCAAGGTGTTCCGGGACGCGGGGTACACACAGAAGCGCAGCTTCGAGGACGGCTCCGTCCATCTGACCCTCGACCTCGAACCGACCGCCGAGTCCCTCGCCGTCCAGCGCGGCCGCGAGCAGCGAGCGGAGGCCCGCTCCGTGCAGCGTCTGCTCGCGCCCGGGTCGGTCGCCGTCGTCGGCGCCGGCCGCGCGCCGGGCGGCGTGGGCCGCACCGTGCTGCGCAACCTCCTCGACGCCGGGTACAGGGGTCGTACGTACGCCGTGAACCGTGCATTCCCAGAGGGTCAGCGGGAGGTGGACGGTGTCCCGGCCTTCCGGTCCGTCGCCGGGATCGGCGAGCCGGTCGACCTGGCGGTCATCGCGGTTCCCGCCGAGCGGGTGCCGGAGGCGGTCGCCGACTGCGGCGAGCACGGCGTGCAGGGCCTGGTCGTCCTCACCGCCGGCTACGCCGAGAGCGGCACGGCGGGGCGCGAGCGCCAGCGCGAACTGGTGCGGCAGGCCCGCTCGTACGGCATGCGGATCATCGGCCCGAACTCCTTCGGCATCATCAGCACCTCGGAAGCCGTCCGGCTCAATGCCTCGCTGGCGCCGGAGTCCCCGGCCCCCGGGCGCATCGGCCTGTTCACCCAGTCCGGCGCGATCGGCATCGCCCTGCTGGCGGGCCTGCACCGGCGCGGCGCCGGACTCTCCTCCTTCATCTCGTCGGGCAACCGCGCGGACGTGTCCGGCAATGACTTTCTGCAGTACTGGTACGAGGACCCGGACACCGATGTCGTGCTGCTGTACCTCGAATCGATCGGCAACCCGCGCAAGTTCACCCGGCTCGCGAGGCGTACCGCGGCGGTGAAGCCGGTGGTCGTGGTCAAGGGAGCCCGGCACAGCGGTAGCGAGCCGCCGGGGCACGCGGTACCCGTGACCCGGATCCCGGACGCCACGGTCGGCGCGCTGCTGCGCCAGGCGGGCGTGATCCGCGTCGACACGGTCACCGAACTCGTCGACGCGGGCCTGCTGCTCGCGGGCCAGCCGCTGCCCGCCGGGCCGCGCGTGGCGATCCTCGGCAACTCCGAGTCCCTCGGGCTCCTCACGTACGACGCCTGCCTGGCCGAGGGCCTGCGCCCGCTGCCACCGCTCGACCTGACGACGGCGGCGACGCCCTCGGACTTCCGTGCGGCCCTGGCCCGGGCGCTCAAGGACGACGCGTGCGACTCGGTCGTGGTGACGGCAATCCCATGGGTCGGCGACAACGGCGTCACCGAATCGGGTGACGGTGAGGTCCTGGCGGCGGCCCTGCGCGAGGCATCGGCCACGTCCCCGGCGAAACCGGTGGCGGTGGTCCACGTGGAGATCGGCGGCCTGGCGGAGGCACTGGCGGCGGCGTCCAGCACGCGCACGGGCTCGGTCCCGGCGGCGGGCGCCCCGGACCGGGGCGCCGATCACGAGGCGCCGGAAGCGGCCGCACGGCCCGCGACAGCTCCGTCGCGTCCCCCCGCGGCCGGCGCGTCGGAATCCGGCCCGCGGCAGGTGACCGCCCCCGGCCGTCCCCCGGCGCCGGGCGCGCCTCCCGCGTCGGCGGCCGTCCGCTATGAGGCCCCGCCCCCCACGACGGCCCCGCACGACTACCGCATCCCCGCCTACCCCGCCGCCGAGCGTGCCGTCCGTGCGCTCTCCGAGGCCGTGAAGTACGCGCAGTGGCGCCGGGACGCCGCCGACCCCGGCAGGGTCCCCAAGTACGAGGACATCGACGAGAGCGGTGCCGCCCAGCAGATCGAGGCGCTGCTGGGGGTCCACGACGACCCCCGCGGCCTCACCCTCGCCCCCGACGACGCCCGCGCCCTCCTCGGCCGGTACGGCGTCGACGTACGGCCGGCCCTCCCCGCCCCGGGCCCCGACGCCGCCGTTCACGCCGCCGGGCAGCTCGGCTATCCCGTCGCCCTCAAGACCACCGCCCCGCACCTCCGGCACCGCGCCGACCTCGGCGGCGTACGGCTCGATCTGGCCAATGAAGAGCAACTGCGTCAGGCATACCGGGAGTTGACCGAGACTCTCGGCAAGCCGGAAGAGCTGCAGCCCGTCGTCCAGGCGATGGCGCCCCGTGGCGTCGACACCGTCGTACGCGCTGCCATCGACCCCGCCGTCGGTGCCGTCCTCTCCTTCGGGCTCGCCGGAGCCGCCTCCGAGCTGCTCGGCGACACGGCGCACCGGCTGGTCCCAGCCACCGACCGTGACGCGGCCGAGTTGATCAGGACCATCCGGACGGCACCCCTCCTCTTCGGCTGGCGCGGCTCCGCGCCCGTCGACACCCCCGCCCTGGAAGAGCTGCTGCTCCGGGTGTCACGACTGGTCGACGACCACCCGGAAGTGGTCGGAATCAGCCTCGAACCGGTCGTCGTCGCTCAGCACGGTCTCTCCGTGCTCGGCGCCTCCGTACGCCTCGCGCCGCCCCCCGCCCGCACCGACCTGGGCCCCCGCCGACTCCCCAGCTACTGAGCGCTCACCGCCCCCAGGGGCCCGTAGGATGGACCGCATGGCGAAGACCGGTACGACGACCCAGGGGCTGCGCGCGGCGATCGAGCGCAGCGGCTACTACCCGGCCCTCGTGGCCGAGGCGGTGGAGGCCGCTGTCGGTGGCGAGCAGATTGCGTCGTACCTGGTGCACCAGGAGACGACCTTCGACGCCAATGAGGTGCGCCGCCATGTCACCGTCCTCGTCCTGACGGTCAACCGCTTCATCGTCAGCCACACCGACGAACAGGCCGCCGACTCCAGCTCCCCGACGCCGTACGCCACGACCTCGACCGAATCGGTCAAGATCGGCCGGATCTCGTCGGTCGTGCTCAGCCGCGTCGTCGCCAACCCGGAGTCGTACACCCCCGGCACCCTGCCCCGCGAGGTCGTCCTCACCATCGGCTGGGGCGCCGTCTCACGTATCGACCTGGAGCCCGCGGCCTGCGGCGACCCCAACTGCGACGCGGACCACGGCTACACCGGCAACTCCACCGCCGACGATCTGAGCCTGCGCGTCAGCGAGGCCGGCGACGGCCCCGACGCTGTCCGTCAGACGCTCGCATTCGCCCAGGCGATGTCCGAAGCCACGGCAGCCACGCGTTGATGGTCCAGCCCGCAGCCCAGTCCGCAGCCTGGCCGGACGACCCCATTCCGCTCGCCCTCGACTCCGCGCCCGTCCCCGAGTACGGCATCGGATCGCTCGCCGATCTGCTGCCGACGCTCGCGGCGGGCCAGGGCGTACCGGGACTCGCGCACAGCATCCCCGAGCTCACTCCCGCCGACCGGAACTGCGTCTTCCTGATCGACGGTCTGGGCTGGGAGCAGATCAAGAACCACCCGGACGAGGCCCCGTACCTGACCTCGCTGCTCGGCACCTCGCGCGGCGGCACAGGACGGCCCATCACCGTCGGTTTCCCGGCCACCACCGCCACCTCGCTGGCCTCCGTCGGCACCGGACTGCCGCCCGGCTCGCACGGCCTGCCCGGCTACACCGCGCGCAACCCGGAGACCGGCGAGCTGATGAACCAGCTGCGCTGGAAGCCGTGGACTCAGCCGCGCGTCTGGCAGCCGTACCCCACCGTGTTCCAGCTCGCCGACGAGGCGGGCGTCCACACAGCCCAGGTGTCGTCGCCGACCTTCGAGCACACCCCGCTCACCAAGATCGCACTCAGCGGCGGCAGTTTCCTCGGCCGGCTCTCCGGCGAGGAGCGCATGGACCTCGCTGCCGAGCAACTGGCCATGGGCGACCGCTCGCTGGTCTACACGTACTACAGCGAAGTGGACGGCAAGGGCCACCGCTTCGGCGTCGACTCCGACGCCTGGCGCGGCCAGCTGATGTACGTCGACCGCCTGGTGCAGCGCCTCGCCGAGCAACTTCCGCCCCACGCGGCCCTGTACATCACCGCCGACCACGGCATGATCGACATCCCCTTCGACGAGCAGTCGCGCATCGACTTCGACGAGGACTGGGAGCTGCGCGCCGGAGTCGCCCTGCTGGGCGGCGAGGGGCGCGCCCGTCATGTGTACGCGGTCCCCGGCGCCGAGTCCGATGTGCTCGCCGTCTGGCGCGAGGTGCTCGGCGAGCAGTTCTGGGTGGCGAGCCGCGACGAGGCGATCGCGGCCGGCTGGTTCGGCACCACGGTCGACGAGCGGGTGTACGCGCGGATCGGCGACGTCGTCGCCGCAGCGCACGACGACGTGGTGATCACCGCATCCGTCAACGAGCCCCACGAGTCGGCGATGGTCGGGATGCACGGCTCCATGACCCCCGTCGAGCAGCTCGTCCCGCTCCTCGAAGTACGCTCGTAACCGCCTCCCCCACACAGACCCCCGAAAGGTCCCCAACTCCCCATGCCCGAGCTGGTGTTCTTCTCCGGAACAATGGACTGCGGAAAGAGCACCCTCGCTCTTCAGATCGAGCACAACCGGTCCACACGCGGCCTCCAGGGCATGATTTTCACGCGCGACGACCGTGCGGGCGAGGGCAAGCTCTCCTCCCGGCTCGGCCTGGTCACCGACGCCGTCGAGGCCGCGGAGGGCTTCGACTTCTACGCGTACCTCGTCGCCCATCTCTCCCAGGGCGGCCGCTGCGACTACGTCATCGCCGACGAGGCGCAGTTCCTCGCGCCCGAGCAGATCGACCAGCTCGCGCGCGTCGTCGACGACCTCGACCTGGACGTCTTCGCCTTCGGTATCACCACCGACTTCCGCTCCAAGCTCTTCCCCGGCTCGCAGCGGCTCGTCGAACTCGCGGACCGCGTCGAGGTGCTCCAGGTCGAGGCACTGTGCTGGTGCGGCGCACGGGCCACGCACAACGCCCGTACGGTCGGCGGGGTGATGGTCGTCGAAGGCGCCCAGGTCGTCGTCGGAGACGTCAACCAGTCGCCGGACGAGATCGGTTACGAGGTGCTGTGCCGGCGCCACCACCGGCGGCGGATGACGGCGGCGACCGCTCGCGCCGCCGCCCTCTCGCCGGACGTCCTGCCGGTGGAGGTCACCGGGATCAGCGAGCGGCCGACCGTACGATCGTGAAGACCGCGCCCTCCGGGTCGGCGACCGTCGCGAGCCGGCCGCTGGAATCCTCGTGGGGCGGCTGCAGCACCTGCCCGCCGAGCTCCACCACGCGTCCCGCGGCCTCGTCGGTGTCCTCGACCTCGAAGTACGTCATCCAGTGCGTGCCCCGGTTGCGCGGCGAGGCATTGCCCACACCGTGCAGGGCGGCCACCGGGCGTCCCTCCAGGAGCAGCGTCACATAGTCGAAGTCCGCCGAGACGACCGCCTCCACCTCGTAACCGAACACCGCTTGGTAGAACTTGCTGACAGACGACGTGTCCGAGGTCAGCAGCTCGTTCCAGACAGGTGTGCCATGTGTGCCGTACACCGCCGTGCCGCCGTGGGCGCTCGCCTGCCAGATGCCGAAGACCGCGCCCGCCGGGTCGGTCACGATGGCCATCCGGCCGGCGTCCTCGGCGTCCAGCGGGCCGACTCCGACGGTGCCTCCGCAACTCCTGATCGTCTCGACGGTCGTGTCCGCGTCGTCGGTCGCCAGATAGGGCGTCCACGCGATCGGCAGCTGCCGATCGGCAGGAAGCCTGCCGATACCGGCCACCTCGTTGCCGTCGATCAGCGCCCGGACATACGGGCCGAGCTGTTGGGGGCCGGGGGCGAACTCCCAGCCGAACAGCTCGCCGTAGAAGCTCTGGGTCGCGTCAAGGCTGTGAACCATCAAGCTCACCCAGCAGGGTGTGCCGGGCGTGTGCCGAGTCGCCTCGGTCATCGTCACTCTCTCCTCGGACCATCGTGGTGGCCGTGCGGGGGGACCGGATACGCGCCGTCGTGCGGAACGGCTGCGCCCCGTGCAGATGGTTCCACCACCCGGCGTCCGGCGCGCCCCGGCCGCGCCGCTTTTGGCGGGTTCCCGATGGAGGATGCCCGCTTTGGGATCACCCATCCGTTTCGGCGGCGTTATGGTGCGCCAGGGCTCTGCGCAAGGATGGCCCTTATGAACCCCATCATTTCCGCTACTGAACTCGCGAGCGAGCTGGTCTCCGGCCGTCCTCCAGTGCTTCTGGACATCCGCTACCAGCTCGGCGGCCCCAACGGGCTGCCCGACTACGAGGCCGGGCACATCCCCGGCGCCGTCTTCGTCGACCTCGACGCGGAACTGGCCGGACCGCCCGGGGCCGGTGGCCGTCACCCCCTGCCCGACGTGGCAGCCTTCGGCGCTGTGATGCGCCGTGCAGGAATCTCCGCGGGCACGCCCGTCGTGACGTACGACGGGGACAAGGGCTGGGCGGCGGCGCGAGCCTGGTGGCTGCTGCGCTGGACGGGCCACGCCGACGTACGGGTACTGGACGGCGGCCTCGCGGCGTGGACCGGCCCGCTGGAGACCAAGATCCCCGACCCGGCCGAGGGCACCTTCACGCCCGCCCCGGGGGCGCTTCCCCTCCTGGACGCCGACGCGGCGGCCGAGTTGGCCCGCACAGGGCTGCTGCTGGACGCCCGCGCGGGGGAGCGCTATCGCGGTGAGGTGGAGCCCATCGACGCCGTGGCGGGCCACATCCCGGGCGCGGTCTCGGCCCCGACGACGGAGAACCTGGCCGGAGACGGCCGATTCCACCCGGCCGGGCGCCTCACCTCCCGCTTCGCCGCCCTGGGCGCCACCGAGGAGTCGAAGGTCGTCGGCGTCTACTGCGGCTCGGGAGTCTCGGCGGCTCAGGAGGCCCTGGCCCTGGAGATCGCGGGCTTCACCCCAGCGCTCTACGCGGGCTCCTGGTCGGAATGGTCGCGAGACCCCGAGCGCCCGGTGGCGACGGGCCCGCAGCCGGGCTGACGGGCGCGCTGAAGGGCCCGGCGCCGTCATGCGCGCCGGGCCCTTGCGTACCGCTACTCCTGCGTTGCCGTTACTCCTGCTTCTTGCGGCGCGTGCCGAAGACGATCTCGTCCCAGCTCGGCACCGCCGCACGGCGGCCGGGGCGTACCCCGTCCGCCTCCGCCTGGCGGTCCGTTGTGCCCGTCAGGCGGTCGCGGTGACCCGCCACCGAGCGGGGCATGAGCACGTCCGCGTACGCCGACCCGGCGCCCGCTGAGGCGGCCGGAGCCACGGGCTCCTCGGCCTCGGGCTCCTGCACGGGCTCCGTCGGCGCAGGCTCCGGAGGTGCGGGCCGCTCCGGGACGACCATGTCGCCACGGAAGCTCGGTACCGCCTCAAGCAGACTCGTCAGGGAGTCCCGCTCCCCGCCGCTCTCCTCCGGCGGAGAGGGCGCGGTCGGCCGCTCCATCTGGCGGTCGAGCGCCCGGTCCAGCGGCCGGTCCCGCGGCAGCCGCGCGATGCGCGGTACGAACGGAAAGCTCGGCTCCTGCGACGCGATCGTGTCGTCGGTCTCGCCGATCAGCGCACGCGCCTCGTCGTCGACGGCCTGTACGAGCCGCCGCGGCGGGTCGTACGTCCAGCTCGCCGAGTGAGGCTCGCCAGCCACCCGGTAGACCAGCAGCACCTCCCAGGTGCCGTCGTCCCGGCGCCAGGAGTCCCACAGCACGGTGTCCTTCTCGGCGCCGCGCAGCGTCAGCCGCTCCTGCACCGCCTCGCCGAGCTGCGGTCCGGTGTTCTCCCCGGGACGGCGTACGGGAGTCTTGCGAGCCCGCTCCGCCATGAACGCGCGCTCCGCGAGCACGGGCCCCTCGAAGCGCCGCACGCGGTCGACCGGAATTCCGGCGAGCTGTGCGACCTCTTCGGCGGAGGCTCCGGCGCGTATACGTGCCTGGATGTCGCGGGGACGGAGGTGGCTCTCCACCTCGATCTCGATCTGGCCGAGGCGGGCGCGGTCATTGCGCACGGCGGCGCGCAGCCGCTCATCGATCGGAAGCGTGTATTCCGTGCTGTCCGCAGCCTTGAGCACCAGTCGTGTGCCGTCGTTGGAGACGGCCACGACACGCAGTTCGGGCATGGGGACCTCCCGGGTGGTGCCTGCCGACGTCACGTGCGTCGCTGCTTCCGCTAGTCGAGTGTGGCCTGCCCGGGTGCAGCCTGCCACAACCTTGCCGAGTTCCCCGGCGTGTCGGGCACATGCCCTGGATCGCCGTTATGGCACGGTTACCTATTTGCGACTCTGAGTGACTGGTCCGTCACTCTCCGCATCGGGTACCCGTGCGGTGCCGCGGCGCCGCCGGATCGAGCGCCGCTTTCGGCCCCCTACCTGGGGTCCGAACACCCGAGAGGGAGCCGGGCCCAGGGCTCGCCACAGTACTCCATTCGGGCCACGGGGGTGGACCGCCGCGCCGCCGAACTTCTCGCCAGGTAGGGGAGTTGGGCGTCCGCGACATGGGTGACCAGGTGTTGTGATTCACGGAATCTTCCGAAAGGGAACTATTCGCTTCGCTCGCATGTCCCTATCCGGCGTGGACCAGAAGAAGGAGACGAAGGAGCATCAGCGCGACCTGAGCCTCCCTCAGGTCGCGGGCGGCGCACCGGTGGCGGCCCTCAGTCGCCCAGCACCCGCCGCAGATAGTCGTTGCCGAACAGCCGCTGCGGGTCCAGCCGGTCGCGCAGCGCGGTGAATTCGCCGAACCGCGGATACACCTCGGCGAAGTACTCCGCGTCCCGCGTGTGCACCTTGCCCCAGTGCGGCCGCCCACCGTGCGCGGTCATGATCCGCTCCACCGCGCTGAAGTACGCCTGGTACGGCGTCCCCCGGTAGAGATGCACGGCGATGTACGCACTCTCCCGGTCCGATGCCGTGGAGAGCGCGATGTCGTCGGCCGGGGCCGTGCGCACCTCCACCGGGAAGCTGACACGCAGCGGCGAGCGCTCGACCATCGCCTTCACCTCGCGCAGCGCGCCGACCGCGGCCTCCCGCGGCAGCGCGTACTCCATCTCCACGAACCGCACCCGGCGCGGAGATGTGAAGACCTTGTAGGGAATGTCCGTGTAGGTACGGGCGGAGAGGGCGCGGCTGGAGATCTTGGCGATCGCCGGGATGGTCGCGGGGACGGCCCGGCCGAGCGAAACCGCCAGCTGGAAAAGGCCGTTGGACAACAGCTCGTCCTCGATCCAGCCACTGATCTGCCCGGGCGGGGCGGGGAAACCCGCGCTGCGGTTGTTGCGCTTGGTGTTGCAGTTGCCGGTGTGCGGAAACCAGTAGAACTCGAAGTGCTCGTTCTCCGCGAAGTGCTGGTCGAACTCGGCCGTGACCTTGTCGAAGGCCATCGGCTCCTCGCGGGCCGTCAGAAGGAAGGTCGGCTCCACGGCGAACGTGATCGCGGTGACGACGCCGAGCGCGCCGAGCCCGATCCGGGCCGCCGCGAAGACGTCCGGATTCTCCTTCTCGGAGCAGGTCAGCACCGAGCCGTCCGCCGTGACCAGCTCAAGTGCCTTGATCTGCGCGGCGATCGAGGCTGACTCGCGGCCCGTCCCGTGCGTGCCGGTAGAGGTCGCTCCCGCCACCGTCTGATCCATGATGTCGCCCATGTTCGTGAGCGACAGGCCTTCACGGGCGAGGGCCACGTTCAGCCGCTTGAGCGGGGTGCCCGCCTCGACGGTCACGGTCATGGCCGTACGGTCGATCTCCCGGATCCCCGTCAGCAGTTCCGGCCGGATCAGCACTCCGTCGGTGGCCGCGGCGGCCGTGAACGAATGGCCCGTGCCGACGGCCTTCACCTTCAGGCCGTCCTCGGCCGCCTTCCGTACCGCGTCGGCGAGTTCATCGGCGGATGCGGGCGAGACCTCCCGTACGGGACGGGCGGTGACATTCCCCGCCCAGTTACGCCACGTGCTGCTCCCGGTCGTGCTGCTCACGCTGCCCCTCCCGCGTCGGCACCGGCCTGCGCAGCCGGCGGTACCCCAAGAACGCCACCGCGGCCGCGATCGCTCCCGCCGCGTTCGAGACCAGGTACCCGGCGTCAGCCCCGGCGGCATCGATCACCCAGCCGGCGACCGACGAGCCGAGCGCGATCCCGACCGCGAGCCCGGTGCCCACCCAGGTCATTCCCTCGGTCAGATTCGCGCGTGGTACGTGCTGCTCGATCAGGGCCATGGTGGTAACCATCGTCGGTGCGATGGAAAGGCCCGCGACAAAGAGCGCCACGGCCAGGAACGGCAGGTTCCCGGCCAGTTGGAGGGGGATCATACTCACGGCCATCGCACAGATGCCCAGCAGCCACGTTCGCTCGCCCGGGCCCTTGAGATGCAGCAGGCCGAAGACGACTCCGGCGAGGCACGAGCCGAGCGCGTACACGGCCAGCACCACGCTTGCCGCGGCCTTGTGTCCCTGCTCGTCGGCGAAGGCCACCGTCACGACGTCGACCGAACCGAAGATCGCGCCCGTCGCGACGAATGTGGCCACCAGGACCTGAAGGCCCGGAGCGCGCAGGGCCGAGCCCTTGCTTTGGTGTTCCTTGGGCTGCGGCACCGGCTCGGTGGAGCGCTGTGCCGTCAGCAGGAAGACGCCAGCCAGCAGGCAGAGCCCGGCGACCAGCGGGCCCGCCTCGGGGAACCAGACCGTGGACAGACCGATGGCGGCGATGGGCCCGAAGATGAAGCAGGCCTCGTCGACGACGGACTCGAAGGCGTACGCGGTGTGCAGTTCGCGGGGCGAACCCCGGTAGATCTCCGCCCAGCGGGCCCGGACCATCGAGCCGACGCTGGGCACACAGCCGATTCCGGCCGCGAAGACGAACAGGGTCCAGTCCGGCCAGCGTTCATGCGCGGAGAGCACCAGTCCGGATGCCGCGACGCCGGAGAGCAGGGTGGCGGGACGCAGGACACGGCGCTGGCCGTGCCGGTCCACCAGCCTGGAGATCTGCGGGCCGATCGCGGCGGCGGAGAGCGCCACGGTCGCCGAGAGCGCGCCCGCCAGCCCGTAGCGCCCGGTGAGCTGCGAGATCATCGTGACGATGCCGATGCCCATCATCGAAAGAGGCAGTCGGCCGATGAAGCCGGCGGCAGAGAACGCCTTGGTGCCGGGGGCGGCGAAGATGGCGCGGTACGGACTGGGCAAGGAGTGCTCCGTAGGGCGGCCTCACCGGGGCCGTGGCAGGCGTGGGCGGGGGCGTGGTGGGTTGCTTGTGCGCTGGGTGGTTACGCGTGGGTAAGGCGTGTGGACAGTCTTGGCAGCTTACGCCCTGCGGCTGTCCGGCGTACGGCGGTTGTCCGGCTGCCGGAAGGGGGTGGCAGGATCGTTCTCATGCCCGATCAGCGCGATCCAGCCCCCTACGACGCCCTGCTGCTGCTCTCGTTCGGCGGCCCCGAGGGCCCGGACGACGTCGTCCCGTTCCTGGAGAACGTGACGCGCGGCCGCGGTATCCCCAAGGAACGTCTCAAGGAGGTGGGGCAGCACTACTTCCTGTTCGGCGGGGTCAGCCCGATCAACGATCAGAACCGCGCCCTGCTGGACGCCCTGCGCAAGGACTTCGCCGAGCACGGCCTGGACCTGCCCGTCCACTGGGGCAACCGGAACTGGGCGCCGTATCTGACCGACACCCTGCGGGAGATGGTCGCCGACGGCCACCGCCGTATCGCCGTCCTCGCCACCAGCGCGTACGCCTCGTACTCCGGCTGCCGCCAGTACCGCGAGAACCTCGCCGACGCGCTGGCGACGCTCGAGGCCGAGGGGCTCGAGCTGCCGCGCGTGGACAAGCTGCGGCACTACTTCAACCACCCCGGCTTCGTACGCCCCATGATCGACGGCGTCCTGAAGTCACTCGCGGACCTCCCCGAGGAGGTGCGCGCGGGAGCCCATTTCGCCTTCACCACCCACTCGATCCCGACCTCTGCGGCCGACGCGTCGGGCCCGGCCGACGAGCACGGCGAGGGCGGGGCCTATGTACGCCAGCACCTGGACGTGGCCCGGCTGATCGCCGACGCCGTGCGCGACGAGACGGGCGTCGAACACCCCTGGCAGCTCGTCTACCAGTCGCGCAGCGGCGCCCCGCACATCCCCTGGCTGGAGCCGGACATCAGCGACCACCTGGAGGAGCTGCACGCCTCCGGCGCACCCGCGGCGGTGATGGTCCCCATCGGCTTCGTCTCCGACCACATGGAAGTGCTCTACGACCTCGACACCGAGGCCACCGCAAAGGCCGCCGAGCTCGGGCTGCCGGTGCAGCGCTCGGCGACGGTGGGCGCCGACCCGCGGTTCGCCGCGGCGGTACGGGACCTGGTCCTGGAGCGCGCGGCGAGCGAGCGGGGTGTGAACGCCGAGCGGTGCGCGCTCGGACCGCTCGGCCCCTCCCACGACCTCTGCCCGGTGGGCTGCTGTCCGGCCCGGGCGCCGAAGCCCGCGGCCGCCGGTGCCGACAGCCCGTACGCCTCCAGTACGCCCAAGGAAGCCCTGTGAGCGACCCTCTGCCGTCCGAACTGCTCGACCTCGCCCTGGAGGCAGCCCGCCGCGCCGGCGAGCTGCTGCGCGACGGCCGCCCCGCCGACCTGGGCGTCGCGGCGACCAAGTCCAGCCCGATCGACGTCGTCACCGAGATGGACATCGCCGCCGAGAAGCTGATCACCGGCTTCCTGGCCGAGCACCGCCCCGACGACGGCTTCCTCGGCGAGGAGGGCGCCTCCACGGCCGGCACCAGCGGCGTCCGCTGGGTCATCGACCCGCTCGACGGGACCGTGAACTACCTGTACGGGCTGCCGACCTGGGCGGTGTCCATCGCCGCTGAGAGGGACGGCGAGACGGTCGTGGGGGTCGTGGAGGCCCCGATGCGCCGCGAGACGTACCGGGCGGTGCTGGGCGGTGGCGCGTACGCAGGGGACAAGCCGCTGTGCTGCCGCCCGGCGCCGCCGCTGGACCAGGCCCTGGTCTCCACCGGCTTCAACTACGTCGCGGTCGTACGAAGCCACCAGGCGGACGTGGCCCAGCGGCTGATCCCGCGGCTGCGGGACATCCGCCGCAGCGGCTCCGCGGCCGTGGACCTGTGCGACGTCGCCGCGGGCCGCCTGGACGGCTGCTACGAGCGCGGGCTCAACCCCTGGGACCTGGCGGCGGGCGACCTGATCGCCCGCGAGGCGGGAGCCCTGACGGGCGGCCGCCCGGGCAGCCCTCCGGACGGCGACCTGGCCATCGCGGCGAGCCCGGGCGTATTCGAACCGCTGCAGGCCCTCCTTGAGGAGTTCGGCGCCTGGCACGACTAGGCCCTGTCCGGGCTCAGCCCGGCACCCCGCCGGACACACAGAAGGGCCCCGACGCCGTCCAGCGGCGTCGGGGCCCTTCTCATGTCCGGTACCTGAGCGGCCCGGCGCTACGCGGCGCTGACCTCCACGCCGTGCTCCGCGGCCAGTCGGTGCAGGTCGTCAAGCTCCGCCTGCTCGACATCCGCGAGGAAGTCGTCGCCCGTCTGGCGAGCCAGGGTGAGGTCGGTCTCGGCGGCCTTTATGCGCTGCAACAGTCCTGCGGTGAATGCGTCCATGTGCGCCCCCTCGTCGTGGGTCGGTGGCACGGGGGTGTGCCTGGGGTCCCCCTGCCGCAGGCAGGGGACGGGGTGATCAACCCTGGAACAGGTCGTGGCGTGCCACATACAGGGCGTGATCGCGGGTGTTTAGTCGTCCTCCCCAGGCCCTCCCTCAAAGAAACCTCAACTGGCCCGAGAATCCGGTGAATTCCTTCGCCCCCAGGTCGGCAGCGGGCGACCGGCTCCGCCTTACAGCCGGTTTACGCGCGTAACGGGCAGGATGGATGCGCACAGCCAGTGCTCACACACCTGCCCCGATCACGGGTGACGGGCCCAGAGGAAGGATCACGACGTGCGCGTACTCGTCGTCGAGGACGAGCAGCTGCTCGCCGATGCGGTGGCCACCGGACTGCGCCGGGAGGCCATGGCCGTCGACGTCGTGTACGACGGCGCCGCGGCGCTGGAGCGCATCGGGGTCAACGACTACGACGTGGTCGTCCTGGACCGTGACCTCCCGCTGGTCCACGGCGACGACGTCTGCCGCAAGATCGTCGAGCTCGGCATGCCCACCCGGGTGCTGATGCTGACCGCGTCCGGCGACGTCAGCGACCGCGTCGAGGGGCTCGAACTGGGCGCCGACGACTATCTCCCCAAGCCCTTCGCCTTCAGCGAGCTCACCGCGCGCGTGCGCGCCCTCGGCCGCCGTACGACCGTTCCGCTGCCGCCCGTCCTGGAGCGCGCCGGGATCAAGCTCGACCCGAACCGCCGCGAGGTCTTCCGCGACGGCAAGGAGATCCAGCTCGCGCCCAAGGAGTTCGCCGTCCTTGAGGTCCTCATGCGCAGCGAGGGCGCGGTCGTCTCGGCCGAGCAGCTGCTGGAGAAGGCCTGGGACGAGAACACCGACCCGTTCACCAACGTCGTGCGCGTGACCGTGATGACCCTGCGGCGCAAGCTCGGCGAGCCGCCCGTGATCGTCACCGTGCCCGGCTCCGGCTACCGGATCTGATGTCGGTGACCGCGACCCCAGCGCCTCCCGAGGCGCCTCCGAAACCGACCTGGGACCCGCGCGACCCGGTCCGCCCCCTGTTGCGCCCCACGATCCGGATACGCCTCACGCTGCTGTATGGCGGGATGTTCCTGATCGCGGGCATCCTGCTGCTCTCGATCATCTATCTGCTGACCGCGCAGGCGCTGCACGTCAGCGTCGGCGATCTGCCGTTCAAGATCGAGACGGGCCGGGTGCAGCCCACCACCTCGTGGTGCCAGCTGCCCGAGCAGGGGACCGGCGACCAGTTCAACCAGGCCGTCGCGGGCTGTCTGCAGCACCAGCGCGAGATGGCCCTGGACGACCTGCTTCGCCGCTCGCTGTTCGCGCTGCTCGGCCTGAGCGTCATCGCCTTCGCCTTCGGCTACGCCATGGCGGGCCGGGTCCTCTCGCCGCTCGGCAAGATCACCCGCACCGCCCGCCAGGTGGCCGGCTCCGACCTCTCGCGGCGGATCGAGCTGGACGGCCCGGACGACGAGCTCAAGGAGCTCGCTGACACCTTCGACGAGATGCTGGACCGCCTGGAGCGCGCCTTCAGCGCCCAGCAGCGGTTCGTCGCGAACGCCTCGCACGAGCTGCGCACGCCCCTCGCGATCAACCGCACGCTGCTGGAGGTCCACCTCTCCGACCCCGGGGTGCCCACGGAGCTCCAGCAGCTCGGCAGGACGCTCCTGGCCACCAACGAGCGCAGTGAGCAGCTGGTTGAGGGGCTGCTGCTGCTCGCCCGCAGCGACAACCAGATCGTCGAGCGCAAGCCGGTCGACCTGGCCGAGGTCGCCAGCCGCGCGGTCGACCAGGTCCGCGCCGAGGCCGACGCCAAGGGCGTGGAGATCCGCGGGGAGCGCGCGCCCGCCGTCGTCCAGGGCAATGGCGTCCTGCTGGAGCGGATCGCCCTGAACCTCGTGCAGAACGGCGTGCGCTACAACATCCCTGAGGGCGGCTGGGTCGAGGTCACCACCGAGATAGAGCACGGCCAGGCGGTTCTGGTGGTCTCGAACACGGGTCCAGTGGTTCCCGCGTACGAGATCGACAACCTCTTCGAGCCGTTCAGGCGGCTGCGACAGGAGCGCACGGGCAGCGACAAGGGCGTAGGCCTGGGGCTTTCGATCGCCCGCTCGATTGCGCGGGCCCACGGAGGCCGTATCATCGCGGAGCCTCGTGACGGCGGTGGCCTCGTGATGCGTGTCACCCTCCCGGTCTGAGATGCTGACCGACGCGAATCACTTCGTTCGCTTTACGCGGAATTTTCGGACCCGTGCCTGAGAGAGCCGTGTGGGATCGATCACAAAGGCGAATTTCAGGCCATCTACTCTCCGTGATCAAGGCTCTTGCCGGAAAGCCGGTAAAAGTCCGGGTTTCCGGGGGTCGAGATCACGGGAAGTACACGGGGTGGCGCCCGTGAAGTGCGACATTCGGACCGTGTACGGTCCTGATCGCCATCCAACCCGATCACTCTCGGGGGATCCGGTTGGGTGTCGATTGAGTAACAGACCTTGATGTGAGGCAAAATCTCCGCCTCGGGTCGGGCACAAGTCCGGCCTCTCACGCGTTACGTGCGCTGGAGACACCGCAGACACCCAGAGGGGGAGAGCGACATGGCAACGGACTACGACACCCCACGCAAGACCGACGACGACGTCGATTCGGACAGCCTTGAGGAACTGAAGGCCCGTCGGAACGACAAGTCGACGTCGTCCGTCGACGTCGACGAATTCGAGCAGGCCGAGGGCCTGGAGCTGCCCGGAGCGGACCTTTCCAACGAGGAACTGTCCGTTCGCGTGCTGCCCCGGCAGGCGGACGAGTTCACCTGCATGAGCTGCTTCCTGGTCCACCACAGGAGCCAGCTCGCCCGCGAGAAGAACGGCCAGCCGATCTGCCGCGACTGCGACTGAGGTCAGGTCGGCCGTGGCAGGCGAGACACCGTCCAGGAAGCGGCGCTTCCGGCGTCTCAAGCCGCCGGAGGCGCACCAGGGCGGCACGGGCCCGGCGCAGGACGTCAAGGCGTCTGCCGAGCACTCGGCCGCCCTGCTGCCCCAGGGTGCAGCAGACGACGACGGGCGGGGCCGTGCGGCCTCGCTCGAAGAAGCCGGTCAGGCGGGTCCCGCGACCAGGGCGCCGCGCCTGGCCGCCGTGCGCCAGGGGGTCCGGAAAGGCCGTGAGAGCGCCAGAGCAGGGCTCGGCTTCATGGCTGACCGGATCATCGAGAACGCACCACGCGTGCCGGTGCGCGATCTGGTGACCCTGCGCAGACAGTTCCCGGACCTCGGTCCCGAGCAGCTCGCGGACAAGCTGGTCGGGGGCGCGGCGATCGGCACATCCACGGTGGGTGCGGGCATCGGCGCGGCCGCGATGCTGCCCGTTCCTCCGGCGATGCCTGCCGAGCTGGCCGCGGAGGTCATCGGCGTCGCCGCGATCGAGCTGAAGCTCATCGCCGAGCTCCACGAGGTCTACGGCATGCGGCCGCAGGGCACCCTCATGGAGCGCAGCACCGCGTATCTGACCTCCTGGACGGAGGAGCGCGGGATCGATGTGACCAAGCCGGCGACGATCAACGCCGCACTGGGCGGCCAGTTCAAGCGCGAGTTGCGGCAGCAGATCATGAAGCGCATGGTCCGCAATCTGCCGAACCTGATGCCGTTCATGGTCGGCGCGACCGTCGGCGCGTGGATGAACCGCCGTGACACCAGGAAGCTCGCGGACCGTATCCGCAAGGACCTGCGCAGCAGACAGGTCCCCTGGGACGCGCTGCCCGCGCTCCCGCCCCTGGAACAGCCCAAGGACCCGCTGGGGGCGGTCCGGGCTCCCCGCGAACTGGGCAGCTGACCCCGCTGGCCCTCAGGCCGCGCGCAGGGCCGTCAGCGCGGCAGCCAGCGCCTTCGGATTCCGGGTCGACAGATACACGTACGGCGTCGGATCGGCCGGGTCCGTGATCTCGATCCGCAGAGCTGTCGGCACATAGCTGCGCAGCAGCATGAAGGCCCGGGTGTCGGCCTTGTACGAGCGCCAGGCACGCGCCTCATCCGCATCCAGCACCTCGGCCTCACCGAGGGCCGTGAGCGGGATCCTGGCCTCGCCCGCGACCAGAGAGTCCGCCACGACGCGGATACGGACCGAGCCGTAGGAACTGACCACGACGGCGGCCACCGCGGCGCCGCCGATCAGGCCGCCGAGCAGCGGCAGCGGACCGAGCGGAAGCATGACGAGACCGCCCGCGACGCCCACCAGGGCGGTGATGACCCACCACGAACGGGGCGCGGTCAGACGTTCTTCGTAGTGCGGGGCGGAAGGCTGCATGAATCCAAGCTTGGCACGGTGCGACCGGCGGGTAGCCGCGCGGGTAAGGTCTGCGCCTGTGAGCACTGAGAATTCCCGGGGGGCGACCCCCAAACCCCCCTCGGGCCGGGCCGCGGCGATGACCCCTCCGGCCGACGCCATACCGCCGGTACGGCATCCCGGCGCCCCGGCTCCCGGGGAGCTCCTCGGCGCGCATTACGAACACTGCTTCGGCTGCGGCGAGGGTCAGCCCCACGGACTGCACCTTCAGGCGCGGGCCGGTGAGGGCGTGAGCATCACGGCCGAGTTCACCGTCAAGCCCGCCCACCAGGGCGCACCGGGCCTCGCGCACGGCGGTGTGCTGGCCACGGCCCTGGACGAGACGCTGGGCTCGCTGAACTGGCTGCTGCGGACGATCGCGGTGACCGGCCGGCTCGAGACCGACTTCGTACGCCCTGTGCCCGTGGACACCGTGCTGCATCTGCAGGCCGAGGTGACCGCGGTCGCCGGACGCAAGATCTACTCCTCCGCCGTGGGCAGGATCGGCGGCCCCGACGGGCCCGTCGCCGTCCGCGCCAGCGCTCTCTTCATCGAGGTCAAGGTCGACCACTTCATCGACAACGGCCGCCCGGAGGAGATCCAGGCAGCCATGGCCGACCCCGACCAGATCAGGCGCTCCCGCGCCTTCGAGGTGAACCCCTGATGCGTAACCCTGTCGATGTGCTGATCCGTCGTGTGGACCCGGAGGTGCCGCTTCCGTCGTACGCACACCCGGGCGACGCCGGTGCCGATCTGGTGACCACCGAGGCCGTCGAACTCGCACCCGGTGAGCGGGTCGTTCTGCCCACCGGTGTGTCCATCGCGCTGCCCGACGGGTACGCCGCTTTCGTGCACCCTCGCTCCGGCCTCGCCGCCCGCTGCGGAGTAGCACTGGTGAATGCCCCGGGGACGGTGGATGCCGGGTACCGTGGGGAGATCAAGGTGATCGTGGTCAATCTCGACCCGCGCGAGAGCGTGCGGTTCGATCGGTTCGACCGGATTGCCCAACTGGTTGTCCAGCAGGTCGAGAAGGTGCGCTTCCACGAGGTGGCGGAGCTTCCCGGCTCGGCGCGGGCCGAGGGGGGCTTCGGGTCCACCGGCGGTCATGCGGACGTGGACGGCTCAACGGGTGGGAATCGATACGCTTCGGTCGTATCCGACCGGGAAGGACAGTGACGTGTTCGGACGTCGCAAGAAGAGTGGTTCCGCCGGGGACGCGGCGGACGCAGCGGGCGAGGCCGAGCAGGTCGTCGACGAGCGCGACACGGAGTACGCCGACGAGGAAGGCGACCCCCGCCGGGTGAACCTTCCGCCGGCGCCGCGGCCCGACGGCCCCTGGGACGTGTCCGAGGTATCCAAGCCCGGCGAGGGCCGGGTCGATCTGGGCGGTCTTTTCGTGCCCGGAGTCGAGGGGATGGAGCTGCGCGTCGAGGTCGCGGGTGACGCGATCGTCGCCGCCACCGTCGTACTGCGCGACAGCGCCGTACAGCTGCAGGCCTTCGCAGCGCCCAAGAAGGAAGGCATCTGGGGCGAGGTCCGCGAGGAGATCGCCTCCGGCATCACGCAGCAGGGCGGCATCATCGACGAGGTCGAGGGCCCGCTCGGCTGGGAGCTGCGAGCCCAGGTTCCCGTACAGCTGCCGGACGGCACCGGCGGTGTGCAGCTGGTGCGCTTCGTCGGCGTCGACGGGCCGCGCTGGTTCCTGCGCGGAGTGATCTCCGGGCAGGGCGCGGTGCAGCCCGAGGCCGCGGGTCTGCTGGAGCAGATCTTCCGCGACACCGTCGTCGTACGGGGCGAGGGGCCGATGGCGCCGCGCGACCCGATCGTCCTCAAGCTGCCGGACGACGCCCAGATGGTGCCCGAGGGTGTCCAGCAGGAGGACCAGGAGAGCTCTCGCTTCTCCGGTGGCATGGGGCAGCTGCAGCGCGGCCCCGAGATCACCGAGGTGCGCTGACCCCTTACGGGGCTGACGCGCTGGTAATACGCCTGCGGCCCGCGGTGGTTCCGGTCTTCCGGACCACCGCGGGCCGTTTTGCTGCCCCGGCATCAGAATCGCGTCAAATACGCAGCTGAGGGCCACCCCATGCCCTGAATGTCCGATTCTCTGGCCGTACGGTCGACGCAGAGTGCGCAGCTGGAACTGAAAGACAATGGGGCCATGGGACGCGGCAAGCTACGGATCTACCTCGGCGCGGCACCGGGCGTCGGCAAGACATACGCCATGCTGTCCGAGGCACACCGGCGCGTGGAGCGTGGCACCGACTGCGTGGTCGGCTTCGTGGAACACCACGGACGCGCCCGTACCGAGGTGATGCTGCACGGCCTGGAGCAGGTAGAGCGGCGCGAGATCGAGTACCGCGGCACGGTCTTCACCGAGATGGACGTCGACGCGGTACTCGAGCGCCGTCCCGCCGTGGCCCTGGTGGACGAACTGGCGCACACCAATGTGCCCGGCTCGCGCAACGCCAAGCGCTGGCAGGACGTCGAGGAGCTGCTCGCCGCGGGCATCGACGTCATATCGACCGTCAACATCCAGCACTTCGAGTCGCTGGGCGATGTCGTCGAGTCGATAACCGGCGTACGGCAGCGAGAGACCGTCCCCGACGAGGTCGTCCGCCGGGCCGACCAGCTGGAACTCGTCGACATGTCGCCCCAGGCCCTGCGCCGCCGCATGGCCCACGGCAACGTCTACACGTCGGACAAGGTCGACGCGGCCCTCTCCAACTACTTCCGCCCGGGCAATCTGACCGCTCTGCGCGAGCTGGCCCTGCTCTGGGTCGCCGACCGCGTCGACGAATACCTCCAGCAGTACCGCGGCGAGCACAACATCCGTACGACCTGGCAGGCGCGCGAGCGCATCGTCGTGGGCCTCACCGGCGGGCCCGAGGGCCGCACCCTGATCCGCCGGGCCGCCCGGCTCGCCGAGAAGGGCGCGGGCGGCGAAGTGCTTGCGGTCTACATCGCCCGCAGCGACGGTCTGACCGCCGCGTCGCCCAAGGAACTCGCCGTCCAGCGCACCCTCGCCGAGGACCTCGGCGGCACCTTCCACCACGTCATCGGCGACGATGTCCCGTCCGCCCTGCTGGAGTTCGCGCGCGGGGTGAACGCCACCCAGATCGTGCTCGGCGCCAGCCGCCGCCGGGCCTGGCAGTACATCTTCGGCCCCGGCGTCAGCGCGACCGTCGCCCGCGATTCAGGTCCCGACCTGGACGTACACATCGTCACGCACGACGCGGCAGGCAAGGGCCGCGGACTGCCGGTGGCTCAAGGCGCCCGCCTGGGCCGTTCCCGGATCATCACGGGCTGGCTGGCCGGTGTCGCCGGTCCCGTACTGCTGTCGCTGCTGCTGACCAGCCTCGACGACAGCCTCGGGCTCGCCAACGACGTGCTGCTCTTCCTCTTCCTGACCGTGGTGTCCGCGCTGCTGGGCGGGCTGCTTCCGGCCCTCGCATCGGCCGCCGTGGGCTCGCTGCTGCTGAACTACTACTTCACACCGCCCACCCACACCCTGACGATCAGCGACCCGAAGAACATCGTCGCCATCGTGATCTTCTTCGCGGTGGCCGTCGCGGTCGCCTCCGTGGTGGATCTGGCCGCCCGCCGCACGCATCAGGCCGCCCGGCTGCGCGCCGAGTCCGAGATCCTCTCGTTCCTCGCCGGAAGCGTGCTCCGCGGCGAGACCACACTCGACGCCCTGCTGGAGCGGGTCCGCGAGACCTTCTCCATGGAGTCCGTGGCATTGCTCGAGCGGCAGAGCGACGTCGACCCGTGGACCTGTGCCGGCGGCGTCGGCCCCAGCTCCGTCGCACGCCCCGAGGACGCGGACGTGGACATGCCCGTCGGCGACCATATGGCGCTCGCCCTGTCGGGCCGGGTCCTGCCCGCCGAGGACCGCCGGGTGCTGGCCGCGTTCGCGGCGCAGGCCGCCGTCGTACTGGAGCGCCAGCGCCTGGTCGGACAGGCGGAGCAGGCACGCAGGCTGGCCGAGGGCAACCGCATACGCACGGCCCTTCTCGCAGCCGTCAGCCACGATCTGCGCACCCCGCTCGCCGCCATCAAGGCCGCCGTCTCCTCGCTCAGGTCCGACGACGTCGCCTGGTCCGAGGAGGACGAGGCGGAACTGCTCGAAGCCATTGAGGACGGCGCCGACCGCCTCGACCATCTTGTCGGCAACCTCCTCGACATGTCCCGCCTCCAGACCGGCACCGTCACCCCGCTGATCCGGGTGACCGATCTCGACGAGGTCGTCCCGATGGCGCTCGTCGGGGTGCCGGTGGAGAGCGTGGAGCTGGACATTCCCGAGACGCTGCCCATGGTGGCCGTCGACCGTGGCCTCCTGGAGCGGGCCGTCGCCAACATCGTCGAGAACGCCGTCAAGTACAGCCCCGACGCCACACCTGTCGCGGTGGCGGCGAGCGCCCTCGGCGACCGGGTCGAGGTGCGCGTCGCCGACCGCGGCCCCGGTGTCCCCGATGACGAGAAGGAGCGGATTTTCGAGCCGTTCCAGCGCTACGGTGACGCTCCACGCGGAGCCGGAGTCGGCCTCGGTCTCGCGGTCGCCCGGGGCTTCGTCGAGGCCATGGGCGGCACGCTGACCGCCGAGGACACCCCCGGCGGCGGCATGACCATGGTCCTCACCATCCAGGCGGCGCCGGGATTCGCTCCGGTCGGCCCCGATCTTCCCGCCCGGGTCACCTCATGACCGGGACGGCAGAGCAGACGACAGTGACAGTGCAGAAAGGCAGGCCGATGACCCGGGTGCTCGTGGTCGACGACGAGCCGCAGATCGTACGCGCCCTCGTGATCAATCTGAAGGCGCGCAAGTACGAGGTGGACGCGGCTCCCGACGGTGCGACAGCGCTCCAGCTGGCCGCGGCCCGCCACCCCGACGTCGTCGTACTCGACCTCGGTCTGCCCGACATGGACGGCGTCGAAGTGATCAAGGGCCTGCGCGGCTGGACCCGCGTCCCGATCCTGGTCCTCTCGGCCCGTCACACCTCCGACGAGAAGGTCGAGGCGCTGGACGCCGGGGCCGACGACTACGTCACCAAGCCGTTCGGCATGGACGAGCTGCTGGCCCGGCTGCGCGCCGCCGTCCGCAGGGCCGAGCCGGTCGGCGGCGGGGACGACGACCTGGTGATCGTCGAGACGGACGGCTTCACCGTCGATCTCGCGGCGAAGAAGGTCCACCGGGACGGGCGCGATGTGCGGCTGACCCCGACCGAGTGGCATCTGCTGGAGGTGCTCGTACGCAACACCGGCCGCCTGGTCAGCCAGAAACAGCTGCTCCAGGAGGTCTGGGGCCCCTCCTACGGCACCGAGACCAACTACCTCCGGGTCTACATGGCGCAGCTGCGGCGCAAGCTGGAGGCCGACCCATCGCACCCGAAACACTTCGTCACCGAGCCGGGCATGGGATACCGCTTCGAGCGCTGATTCGGTGTCGTTGACGGCCGGTAGGCTTGATGCATGAGTGCCGTACCCCGTTCCGAGAAGGCTGAGAAGCCGGCCGGGCGCTTCCGCCGTATGCTCGACCGGCTGTCCACCTCCCAGCAGGACCTCGAGTCCGAAGAGCTGCAGGAGGACGCGCAGGCATCGGGGTGTACCCGCATCGCTGAGTGCCACGACCGCCAGATAGTCAGGGTGACTGGTACCTTGCGCACCGTCACCCTGCGTCCGCGGGCCGGCGTGCCCGCGCTGGAGGCGGAGCTCTTCGACGGCACGGCCCCGCTGGACGTCGTCTGGCTCGGCCGCAGGTCCATCGTGGGCATCGAACCGGGCCGCAGGCTCATCGCCTCGGGCCGGATCTCCATGAGCCACGGCCGCCGGGTGCTGTTCAACCCCAAATACGAACTCCGACCACTCGGACAGGAGTAGCCGGTGACGTCTCTCGACAAGCCGACCACCAAGACGAACGACCAGCAGCAGGACAGCGACGCCAAGGCAGTCACGGAGGCGGCGCTGTTCGAGGCCTTCGGCGGCGTGCGCGGCATGGTGGAGACGGTCCTGCCCGGACTGCTGTTCGTCACGATCTTCACGGTCAACAAGGAGCTGCACATCTCGGCGATCGCGGCGCTCGCGGTCTCGCTGCTGCTCGTCGCGGTCCGCCTGATCCGCAAGGACACCGTCAAGCACGCCTTCAGCGGCGTCTTCGGGGTGGCCTTCGGCGTGGTCTTCGCGATGATGACCGGCAATGCCAAGGACTTCTATCTGCCGGGCATGATCTACACCCTGGGCCTCGCGGTGGCGTACATCGTCACGACGATCGTCGGCGTCCCGCTGATCGGCCTGATCCTCGGCCCGGTCTTCAAGGAGAACCTCTCCTGGCGGACGCGGAACCCGGGCCGCAAGAAGGCCTACGCCAAGGCCAGCTGGGCGTGGGGCCTGATCCTGCTCGCCAAGTGCGCGATCCTCTTCCCGCTGTACTGGTGGGCGGACACCGCGCAGCTCGGCTGGGTCCTGGTCGCCCTGAAGATCCCGCCGTTCCTGCTGGCCGTGTATCTGACCTGGGTCTTCCTGGCGAAGGCGCCGCCGCCGATCGACGTGTTCGCGGAGATGGAGGCGGAGGAGCAGGCCGAGAAGGAGCGCAAGCGCGCCGCTGCCGCGCCCGACGTCTAGCCCGCGCCCTCGCGACGGCACACAAAAAGCCGGACGGGCTCGATGGCCGAGCCCGTCCGGCGATTCGTCCGGCGATTGAGGTCCGGGGCCGGAGCCCCGGAAGGGTCATGACGCGCGGCGCACCGACAGCAGGTCTTCCAGCTGTTCCTCACGCGCCTGAGCCGCCACGAACAGCAGCTCGTCGCCCGCCTCCAGCGTCTCCTCGGCACCCGGCGTGAGCACTCGCGAGCCGCGGATGATCGTGACCAGCGAGGTGTCCTCGGGCCACGCCACATCGCTGACCTGCGTACCGGCCAGCGCCGACTCCGGCGGCAGCGTCAGTTCGACCAGGTTCGCGTCGCCGTGGCTGAAGCGCAGCAGCCGTACGAGATCGCCGACGCTCACCGCCTCCTCCACCAGCGCCGACATCAGACGCGGCGTGGAGACCGCGACATCGACGCCCCAGGACTCGTTGAAGAGCCACTCGTTCTTGGGGTTGTTGACGCGGGCGACGACCCTCGGGACCCCGTACTCCGTCTTCGCGAGCAGCGAGACGACCAGGTTCACCTTGTCGTCACCGGTCGCCGCGATCACGACGTTGCAGCGCTGCAGCGCCGCCTCGTCCAGCGACGTGATCTCGCAGGCGTCGGCCAGCAGCCACTCCGCCTGCGGCACCCGCTCCACCGAGATGGCGGTCGGCGCCTTGTCGATCAGGAGCACTTCGTGCCCGTTCTCCAGCAGCTCACCCGCGATGGAACGGCCCACCGCGCCGGCGCCCGCAATAGCGACCCGCATCAGTGACCGCCCTCCTCAGGGCCTTCGGCGAACGCCGCTTCGACCTTCTCGATCTCGTCCGTACGCATCATCACGTGGACCAGATCGCCCTCCTGCAGAACCGTCTGCGACGTCGGCAGGACAGCCTCGCCCAGCCGGGTGAGGAAGGCGACCCGTACGCCCGTCTCCTCCTGCAGCGTGCTGACCTTGTGGCCGATCCAGGAGGCCGAGGTGTGCACCTCGGCGAGCTGCACGCCACCGCTCGGATCGCGCCACAGCGGCTCCGCCCCGGACGGCAGCAGCCGCCGCAGCATCTGGTCGGCCGTCCAGCGGACCGTGGCGACCGTCGGGATGCCGAGGCGCTGGTAGACCTCGGCACGCCGCGGGTCGTAGATACGGGCCGCGACGTTCTCGATGCCGAACATCTCGCGGGCGACCCGCGCGGCGATGATGTTGGAGTTGTCGCCGCTGCTGACGGCGGCGAAGGCGCCGGCTTCCTCGATCCCCGCTTCACGCAGGGTGTCCTGGTCGAAACCGACTCCGGTGACGCGGCGGCCGCCGAACCCGGAGCCCAAGCGGCGGAAGGCCGTGGGGTCCTGGTCGACGACGGCGACCGTGTGCCCCTGCTGCTCCAGGGTCTGCGCGAGAGCGGATCCCACTCGCCCGCATCCCATGATGACGATGTGCACGACCGTCCTTCCGGCTGTCCATGGTCTTGCTGAGACCTAACTAGGGTCAGGGTCTCAGACCGCGGCCCAAGCTACACACGCGCGGTCCGCCCAGGGACCCCTCGTGCGATGGGAGCGAGAGATTCCGCGGCGGAGGGGGGTGGTGGGTGGGCGTGGCGCATATCGAACGCTTACGATCCTCTGCGTGTCCAAACTGACCGACCTCCCCAAACGGATCCTGATCGGAAGGGCGCTGCGCAGCGACCGGCTCGGAGAAACGCTCCTGCCCAAGCGCATCGCACTTCCCGTCTTCGCCTCCGACCCGCTGTCCTCGGTGGCGTACGCACCGGGAGAAGTCCTTCTGGTGCTCTCCATCGCGGGTGTGTCGGCCTATCACTTCAGCCCGTGGATCGCCTTGGCCGTCGTGGTGCTGATGTTCACGGTGGTTGCCTCCTACCGCCAGAACGTGCACGCCTACCCGAGCGGCGGCGGCGACTACGAGGTCGCCACCACCAACCTTGGCCCCAGGGCCGGCCTCACCGTCGCCAGCGCCCTGCTCGTCGACTACGTCCTCACCGTGGCCGTGTCGATCGCCTCCGGAGTCGAGAACCTCGGCTCCGCGATCCCCTTCGTGGTCGAGAACAAGGTTCTCTGCGCCATCGCGATAATCGTCCTGCTCACGCTGATGAATCTGCGGGGCGTGAAGGAGTCGGGCAAGCTCTTCGCCATCCCGACGTATGTCTTCGTCGCGGGCGTGTTCATCATGATCGCGTGGGGCGCCTTCAGGGGCTTCGTCCTCGACGACACCATGAAGGCCCCGACCGCCGACTTCGAGATCAAGGCCGAGCAGCAGGGGCTTGCCGGCTTCGCGTTGGTCTTCCTGCTGCTGCGGGCCTTCTCCTCCGGCTGTGCCGCGCTCACCGGCGTCGAGGCGATCAGCAACGGCGTCCCCGCCTTCCGCAAGCCGAAGAGCAAGAACGCCGCGAGCACCCTGGCCCTCATGGGCGGCCTCGCCGTCACCATGTTCTGCGGCATCATCGGCCTGGCCATGGCCACCGATGTGAAGATGGCCGAACAGCCCGCCGAGGACCTGCTGCGCAACGGCACCCCGGTCGGCGACGCATATGTCCAGAACCCGGTGATCTCCCAGGTCGCGGCTGCCGTCTTCGGTGACGGCACCTTCTTCTTCGTGCTGCTCGCCGCGGCCACCGCGCTGGTGCTGTTCCTGGCCGCCAACACCGCGTACAACGGCTTCCCGCTGCTCGGCTCGATCCTCGCGCAGGACCGTTATCTGCCCCGCCAGCTGCACACCCGCGGCGACCGGCTCGCCTTCTCCAACGGCATCGTGCTGCTGGCCGGCGCGGC
Organism: Streptomyces sp. NPDC005408; assembly: GCF_040606445.1. NCBI lineage: Bacteria > Bacillati > Actinomycetota > Actinomycetes > Kitasatosporales > Streptomycetaceae > Streptomyces > Streptomyces sp. NPDC005408. The sequence continues at coordinate 158,217 of NZ_JBEXEX010000005.1, forward strand.
CATCCTGCTGGTCTGGATCTACGGAGCCGACTCGACGAAGCTGATCCAGCTCTACATCGTCGGCGTTTTCGTCTCCTTCACGCTCAGCCAGACCGGCATGGTGCGGCACTGGAACCGCCATCTGCGGACCGAGAAGGACCAGGCCAAGCGCCGCCACATGATCCGCTCCCGGGCGATCAACACCTTCGGCGCCTTCTTCACGGGCCTGGTGCTGGTCGTCGTGCTCGCCACCAAGTTCACGCACGGCGCCTGGGTGGCGCTGCTCGGCATGGTGATCTTCTACGGGACGATGACCGCGATCCGCAGGCACTACGACGGGGTCGCCGCAGAGATCGCGGCCGCGGAGGAGCGTCCCGACGACTATGTGCGCCCGTCGCGCGTGCACTCCATCGTCCTGGTCTCCAAGATCCACAAGCCGACGCTGCGCGCCCTCGCGTACGCCAAGCTGATGCGCTCCGACAAGCTCGAAGCCGTCAGCATCAGCGTCGACACGGCCGAGACCAAGGCGCTCAAGGACGAGTGGGAGCGGCGCGGCATCAATGTGCCGCTGAAGATCCTCGACTCCCCGTACCGCGAGATCACCCGGCCGGTCATCGAGTACGTCAAGGGGCTGCGGCGCGAGAGCCCGCGGGACGTGGTCAGCGTCATCATCCCCGAGTACGTGGTGGGGCACTGGTACGAGCATCTGCTGCACAACCAGAGCGCCCTGCGGCTCAAGGGGCGGCTGCTGTTCACGCCCGGCGTGATGGTGACCTCGGTGCCCTACCAGCTGGTGTCCTCCGAGGCCGCGAAGAAGCGGGCGAGGAAGCGGCAGGAGTGGAACGCGCCCGGTTCGGTGCGGCGCGGGCCCGTGGACCAGCGCCCCAAGGATCCCAGCGGCAAGAGCTGAGGGGTCCGCGCACCCACGTAGACTGGGGGGCTGTCGTCCGCACACGGACGGCGGCCCCCTCTCTCATCCCTGGAGTCACCCCGTCATGCACAACGCATCAGAGTCGTCGCTTGTCGGGGAGGAGTACGAGGTCGAGGTCGGCCCCGTCGCACACGGCGGCCACTGCATCGCCCGCACCGAGGAAGGGCGGGTGCTGTTCGTACGGCACACGCTGCCCGGCGAGAAGGTCGTCGCCCGCATCACCGAGGGCGAGGAGGACTCCCGCTTTCTGCGGGCCGACGCCGTACGGATCATCGAGGCGTCCAAGGACCGTGTCGAGGCCCCTTGTCCGTACTCCGGCCCCGGGAACTGCGGCGGCTGCGACTGGCAGCACGCGAAGCCGGGCGCGCAGCGGCGGTTCAAGGGCGAGGTGATCGCCGAGCAGCTCCAGCGGCTCGCGGGCCTCACCCCTGAGGAGGCCGGCTGGGACGGCACCGTCATGCCCGCGCCGGGGGACAAGCTGCCCGCGGGCGAGGTGCCCGCGTGGCGCACGCGCGTGCAGTACGCGATCGACACGGAGGGCCGCGCGGGGCTGCGCAAGCACCGCTCGCACGACGTCCAGCCGATCGACCACTGCATGATCGCCGCGCCTGGTGTCACCGAACTCGGCATCGAGAAGCAGGACTGGCCGCAGATGGCCACGGTCGAGGCGATCGCGGCGACGGGTTCGAGCGACCGCCAGGTCATCCTCACCCCGCGCCCGGGCGGCCGGCTGCCGCTGGTCGAACTGGACAAGCCGGTCTCGGTGTTGCGGGTCGACGAGAACGACGGCGGAGTGCACCGGGTGCACGGCCGCGCCTTCGTACGGGAGCGGGCCGACGAGCGTACGTACCGCGTCGGCATGGGCGGTTTCTGGCAGGTGCATCCGCAGGCCGCCGACATCCTGGTCAAGGCAGTGATGCAGGGCCTGCTGCCGCGCAAGGGCGACATGGCGCTCGATCTGTACTGCGGCGTGGGCCTGTTCGCGGGCGCGATCGCCGACCGGGTGGGCGAGAAGGGTGCGGTCCTCGGCATCGAGTCGACCAAGCGCGCCGTCGAGGACGCCCGCCACAATCTCCAGGACTTCGAGCGCGTACGCATCGAACACGGCAAGGTCGAACAGATCCTGCCGCGCACCCGGATCACCGAGGTCGACCTGATCGTCCTCGACCCGCCGCGCGCGGGAGCGGGCAAGCAGACGGTGAACCACCTGGCGGGCCTGGGCGCACGGCGTATCGCGTACGTGGCCTGCGACCCGGCGGCGCTGGCGCGGGACCTGGCGTACTTCCGGGACGCGGGCTACAAGCCGCGCACGCTGCGGGCGTTCGACCTGTTTCCTATGACACATCACGTGGAGTGCGTGGCGATCCTTGAGCCCATCAAGAAGGACGACTGACCTGCGATTTCGCGCAGCAGCACCGCGGGACGAGGCTCCGTCCCGCGGTGCTGAGAGCTGATGGACCCGGCCCTCAGGCCGTGACCGTTTCCGTACCGCTGTCCTGTGGATCGGTCCCGCCGGCCTGCGCGGCGAGGTAGTCCTCCGAGATCTCCTTGGAACCGAACGGCCACACCTTCTCGTACCTCGCCCACACCACGAACGCCACACAGCCCAGCGCCAGCCAGGCCAGTGACCATTCGATGGGATGGCGGCCGGGGGAGTTCTTGTCGGCGTATCCGTAGATGACCAGCCAGCCCACCAACGCCACGATGCTCGGCAGCGGGTAGAGCCACATCCGGTACGGGCGGCGCAGGCCCGGCTGCCGTTTGCGCAGGGCGGTCAGGGCGACCACCTGGGCCAGGGCCTGGACGATCACCATCACCGTGGTCAGCAGCTGGATGAGCGTGGCCAGATCGGTGTGGCGGCCGATGAGGAAGCCGATGGCCGTGATGACTCCCATGGTCGCCAGGCCCAGCATCGGGAAGCGGTGCTTAGGGTGGAGCTTGCCGTACGGGCGGAAGAAGACCCGGTCGCGTGCCGCGTCGTACGGCACCCGCGACCCGCCGAGGAGTCCGGCGAAGACGGAGGCGAAGGCGGTGATGAGGATGAGCACGGTGACCGTGTTGGCGGCCCCCTTGCCCCAGGTCTCCTCCATGACGGCGGAGGCGACGGACGTCGAGGCGATGTCACCCGGGTCGGTCATCCGGTGCCAGTCGATGACGCCGAGGGTGCCGATCTGCAGCAGCAGATAGATCGCCATGATGCCGAGGATCGAGAAGATGATCGAACGCGGCAGCGTACGGCCGGGGTTCTTGATCTCGGCGCCCATGTAGGCGGTGGTGTTGTAGCCGAGGTAGTCGTAGATGCCGATCGTCAGGCCCGCGGCGAAGCCGACCCAGAAGGTGTTGCTGGTGAACTCGAAGGCGTGTGCCGGGTAGGTGAAGGCGAGGTCGGCGCTGAAGTCGGTGGCCGCGGCCACGATGACCAGGGTGACCGAGGCGATCATGACCGTCCACATGACGGCGGTGATCCTGGCGATGTGCTCGATGCCGCGCCACAGCAGCACGATCACCAAGACGATGACGCCGAGTCCTATCAGGTCGCCGGTCGACCGGCCCATGCCGGGCGCGAGGTAGCCGAGGTACTGGACGAAGCCCACCACGCCGGTCGACATGATCAGCGGGATGAAGAGCATGGCCGTCCATACGAAGAGGAACGGCATGAGCTTGCCCGTCCGGTACTGGAAGGCCTGGCGCAGATATACGTAACTGCCGCCGGATCCGGGCATGGACGCGCCGAGTTCGGCCCAGATGAGTCCGTCGGCGAGCGCCAGCACCGCACCGGCGACGAAGCCGATGACGGCCTGCGGTCCACCGAAGGCGGCAACCATCAGGGGGATGGTGACGAAGGGCCCGATGCCGCACATCTGGCTCATATTGATGGCGGTGGCCTGGAACGGGCCGATGCGGCGCACGAAGCCGTCGGCGGGCGGCGGGGTTCCGGACAAGGGAAGCCTCCCTGATCTCAGGTGGCGGGGCGGGGAGTTGTGGCCGATTCGTCAGTACTTCGCCAGAAAAGGGATGCACGACGGCGCCGGGTGTGATTAAGTTAAGGAGCTTTACTTGGTCCGTCAAGAGGTCGTCAGGGGATGCGTGAGTATTGACGGCATGACCACCAGCAGCGAGGAGAGCGCCGAGCAGCGCTGGAACAGGCAGCGACTGCGCAGCACCAATGAGCGGCTGCTGCTCGACCGGCTGCGAGCGGGCGGAGCCGCCTCGCGAGCCCAGCTCGCGCGCGAGACGGGCCTGTCGAAACCCACCGTCTCCAGCGCGCTCGCCGCACTGGAACAGGCAGGCCTGGTACGGGAAGCGGGCACCCACACCCCCGAACGCGGCCGCGCCGCCGTGCTCTACGCCCCCGACCCCGCCGCCGGATACGCGCTGGGGATCGACATCGGCCGCGACTGGCTGCGGGTCGCCCTCGCCGATCTGGACGGCTCGGTCGTCACCCGTACCGACGTACGCAACCGCGCCCGGACCTCCGCCACCATGGCCGATCTCGTGGTCGCCACCGCCCACCGGGTCGTCGCCGAGAGCGGCGTCGATACGGACCGGGTCGCCCAGGCCGTGGTCGGCACCCCGGGCGTGTATGACGAGGAACGGCATCGCGTGCGCTATGCCCTGCATCTGCCGGGCTGGGGCCGCGCAGGGCTCTTCGACCGGATGCGCGAGGAACTGGGCGTACCGCTCGCCGTCCACAATGACGCCAACCTCGCAGCCCTCGGCGAGTACACCTTCGGCGTCGGCTCAGGAAGCAGACTCTTCGTCTACGTGATGATCGGCACCGGCCTCGGCATGGGCATCGTCAGCGAGGGCCGCCTGTTCACCGGGGCACACGGCGGGGCCGGCGAGATCGGCTTCCTTCCCTGGCCGGGACGGCAGAAGCCCGACACTCTCGAGGACGCCGTCTCGGGCGAGGCCGTCGTCGAGGCCGCCCGCGCGCTCGGTATGACGGGACCGCTCACCGCGAAGGACGTCTTCGTCGCCGCGCGCCGCGACAACCCCGCCGCGGTCAGGGCGGTCCGGCAGGAGGGCGAACGCCTCGCGCACACCGTCGCCGCAGTGGCCGCCGTCCTCGATCCCGATCTCGTCGTACTCGGCGGCGGCGTCGGACACAGCGCGGACCTGCTGCTGCGCACCGTGCAGGACACCCTCAAGTCCCTTACGCCACTGCGTCCGAAGGTTGCGCCGAGCGCACTCGGAGAAGATGCGGTCCTGCTGGGGGCGGTGGCCACGGCGCTGGGGACGGCACGGGACGTGGTCTTCGAGCGCCGCGGCCCGGCCTAGGGGGTGTCACAACCGGGCGTGGTCCGACTGCCGTTCACGCAGTACGGCGGCGATCCGCAGGCACCAGGCGCGGTTGTCCTCCTCGAAGGCCAGACCGCGCAGACAGGTCAGATACGGCCCGATCCGCTCGCCCCGGCGCAGGAACTCCTCCTCTTCCATCTCGCCCCGCATCTTCCGTAGCAGCTTGCCGAAGAGCTCGATCTTGGCGGCTGCGACGGACGCGCGCTCTTCGAGCTGTTCGATCACCGGCCCGGTGCCGATGCGGTCGGCGGCCTGGACCTTGACAAGCAGATCGTCACGGATGAAGGACGGCTTCGACGTGGCCGCGGCGAACTGCTCCAGTTCGGCGAGACCGGCGTCGGTGACCTTGAACACGCGTTTGTTGGGCCGGGTTTCCTGGACCACCTGTCGACCCGTGACAAGACCGTCCTTCTCCAGCCTGGTCAGTTCGGCATAGAGCTGCTGGGGCAGGGCGTGCCAGAAGTTGGCGACGCCGACGTCGAACGCCTTGGCCAGTTGGTAGCCGCTGTGCTCGCCGTCGAGCAGTGCCGCCAGTACGGCATGTCGCAAAGCCATCGGGGCAGCCCCCTTCCCTCGGTCTCTGTCCGCATGATACTCAAGAAAGAGACTAGTCAGATTCTTGAGTAATAGCGTGTGGACATCAGAGCATCAGGAACATTAGGCACATCAGGAGGGCTCATGGAGACTGCCGAACGCTTCCGCGCTGCCGTGGAGAAGCGGGAACTCAGCGCGCTGGACGACCTGTTCACCGAGGACATCCGCTTCTACAGCCCGGTGAAGTTCACCCCCTTCGAAGGGCGGCCGATGGTGGTCGGGCTCCTCGGCGTCCTGCTGCGCACCTTCGAGGACTTCCGTTATGTCGGGCAGTTCGAGGGCACGGCCGAGACCAGCACGGACGGCCACGAGACCCCCTCGGAGATCCTGATCTTCCGGGCCGTGGTGAACGGCAAGGAGATTCACGGAATCGACCTGCTGCAGTTCGACGAGGCGGGCCTCATCAAGGAGTTCACCGTGATGGTCCGCCCCCTGTCCGCGGTGGAGGTCATGAGGGACGCAGTCTTCGCGGGCCTCGTCGCCGCCGGTCTCGTCCCCGACCCCGCCGCCGCGGGCTGATCCGGCTGCCCGCAGTGATCCTTGGCCGACTCGCCCGTGTCGCTGTTGGGCCGAACGGGTGAGGGGCGCGAGGATGGGCGCATGAGTAGGTACGAGAGGTACGACGTCACCGACGAGCAGTGGGAGGGCCTGGCCCAGGTCGTCCCGCTGCGCAGCCGTAACGAGTGGCCGTCGCGGGTCGACCACCGCACCGTCCCGCAGGACTACGCGGCGGCCGAGCAGCGTCGTTTCGTGGTCATGCGCGTGCAGGTGTTCGCCGACGCACGCGAGGTCGCCGATTACCTCATCGCCCAGATCCCGGTGCTGCTCGACCTCACCGGCGCCGACACCGAAGTCGCCAAGCGCATCCTGGACTTCAGCAGTGGAGTCGTCTTCGGACTCGGCAGCGGGATGCACCGGGTCGACCGGAACGTCTTCCTCCTTGCCCCGATCGGCACCGAGGTCGAGGGGATCGCGGCGGCCGCCGTCCCCCGTTCGTAGGAAGGTCGTCGCGACGGAACGGTTCCGCGCAATTCGTGCTGCGTACCGTCCCGATCATGAACGCGAACACCGCCACACGCACCGCCGCACACACCCCGCTCACCGGCGCCGACATCGTCCGCCCCACCGTCACCGAACTGCGGCTCTCCGCCTTCAGGGCGCACCGCGGCGCGGTCTTTCCCCTCGGTCCGCTGACGCTCTTCGCGGGCGCGAGCGGCAGCGGCAAGTCGAGTGCCCTGCAGGCGTACGAGGCACTGGCGCGGCTCGGAGCGGGCGAGGAACTCGAGAGCGTCTTCCCGGATCCCGCGGCGTGTGTTCCGGAGTGGGCCGAGGCCGACCGGCAGGGGCGCCGGGGATTCAGGATCGGCTGCACGGTCGACGGTCCGGCCGCTCCCGTCCAGCTCGACCTCGCCGTACAGGCCGAACCCGAACTGCGTGTCGTCGGCGAGCGGTTGACCAGCGGTGGACGGACCCTGCTGGCCACCGCGCTGCGCGATCCCGGACGGTCCTCCGTACAGGCGGCCTGGCACACGGCCGGAGCCGTGGCGGTGACGCGGGCCCCACTCCCGGACGACCGGCTCGGCACTGCTCTGCTGCCGCTGCGCGTGGCAGGTAAGACCGAGGGCCAGCTGCAGGTGCTGGCGGCCGCCGAGCAGGTGGTCGTCGCGCTGCGGTCGGTCTTCGCCTGCGATCCGCAGCCGCACCGGATGCGGGAGCCGGTCGCGGCGGGGGAGGGGCGGTTGCGGCGCGGCTGCGACAACCTCGCCGAGGTGCTGCACCGGACGCGGAGCGAGTGCGCCACACGGCATGCGCGACTGGCTGCTGCGGCACGGGTGGGGTGCGCGGGTGCGGTGGAGGACCTGGCCGTCGAGGAGTTGGGGGACGGGACGGTACGGGCGCTGCTGGGCCGGGGCGGGGTGCGCGGCGCGACCCCCGTGGGGCGGCTCGGCGAGGGCGAGTTGAGATTTCTCGCTCTCGCGCTGGTGCTGCTCACCGGGCCGGGGGTGCTGGCCATGGACCAGGCGGCCGAGGTGCCGTCGGCGTATCAGGCGCTCACCGTTCTCGCGGACGGCTTCGACCGCTGCCTGGATCCACGGCAGACGCGCCAACTGGTATCACTGGGCGCGGAGATGGCGGCGAGGGGGCATGTCCGGCTGGTGGGGGCTGTCGCCGATGCGTCGTACGTGCGCGGGGTGGAGGGTGTGACGGTGGTAGACCTGGTGCCGTGACGAGAGAAGACGAGCCGAAGCGGGACGAGCCTACGGAGGCCGGGCCTACGGAGGCCGGGCCTGCGGAACCCGGGTTGACGGGACCCGGGTTGACGGGACCCGGGTCGACGGGACCCGGACTGGATGTGGCGGGGTTGCAGCGCCGGCTCGCGGAGTTCGCGGCGGCGCGGGACTGGGAGCCGTACCACACACCGAAGAATCTGGCGGTGGCGCTGAGCGTCGAGGCGTCCGAACTGGTCGAGATCTTCCAGTGGCTGACGCCCGAGCAGTCGGCGCGGGTGATGGACAAGGAGAGCTCGGCGCACCGGGTGCGCGACGAGGTCGCTGATGTGCTGGCATATCTCCTGCAGTTCTGCGAGGTGCTCGGCATCGATGTGCTGACGGCGCTCTCCGAAAAGATCGACCGGAACGAGATTCGCTTCCCGGCGAAGTGATTCCGGGCGGGTCCGATACCCCGGCAATCAGGACCTCGTCACTCTATGGAGTTGCCCCGTTATCCACAACGGCCTTGGTGTCCACAGATTTCCGAATTCCCCTGGCGTTCAGGCTCAACCGCCTTCACTCTGGGTAATGAACTGAGTGGGCAGTAAGTCGTACGAACGGGGGCGGCGTACACATGGACGCGGAGCGGCTCATCGGGCTCAGTCGGCACGCCTTGGCGCGGAGCCGTGCAGTGCCCGACATCGTGGCGGAAGCCTGGCAGGCGCAGGCACTCGCGCAGGCGATCGGAAGCAGACTGGCGGCATATGGACCGCCGGAGTTGAGAGGTGAGGCACGCGGGCTGAGCGAGATCGGCGGACGTGCATGCGGGGTCCTCGACCATCCGATGGTGCGCAGCGGCGGGGTGAGGGCCTCGCAGCTGTCCGAAGTGGCGGATGCGCGGGAGACGTTGATCGGGCTGGGCGTGCTGTTGGCGGATGTGGGGATCGCCCTGGTCGGGGTCGCGTGTGCCACCGACGAAGAGGGGCTGTACTGGCAGTGCATCGAGGCGATAGACGCCGCCGACGAGTCGAGCGACCGGGTGCAGGGGATGCTGCGGCGGCTCGCGGTGCGGGACGCCGACAGGCCTCCCGATCAGGTCCGGGCCAGAGCCGGTCCGGCGGTTGCGCCGGCTGTGCCGAAGGTGTCCGGGACGCGGGAGCCGACGCGTTCGTCCGGCTCGTGCGGCTCGTCGGGCTCACCGGGCTCCTCCGGCTCGGTGGACAGCGCGGCTGAAGCCGTGGACGCGGTGGACTCGACGGCGGGGTCGTCATGACCTCGAAGGCACTGAGTGGGATCGGTGGACAATCAGGCGTCGCCCGGCCCGCGGTCGCCGGAGGACTGAAGGTCGGCATCGAGCTGGGAGAGATCGGCGGTCAGCGCCGCCATCAGCTCCTCCATCTGCTGCAAGAGACCCTTGGGTGCGCCGTCGCCCTGCTGCTGGGGCAGAGCCGGCTCGGTCATCGCCGGCTCCGGCATTGCCTGTTCGGACAGGGACGGCCCCGGTCCCGCCTGCTCCGGCACGGTCTGGTCGTGTGCGGCCTCTTCAGGTCGTACGGCCTGATCAGGTGCGGCGTCCTGGGGCATGGTGGTGGCCTCCTCGGCCCGGGCCGTTCCCGAGGGGGAAGGGCGACACGTGCGACAGACGCACCGACAGCGGCCGCCGGCGCGCGGGCCGGGCGGTCCGGCTCCGCCCGAGCCAACGACGGGCCCGGGCGGCCAGTCACTGCGGGGGCAGGGCGCCCTCCACCGGGTTGACGGTTTTCACCCGACCGGGCCGGAGTGGGCCTGGCCAGGACGGTGGGGTTGACGGCCGTTCGACGGTGCAGGATGGATGCATGGATCTTCGAATCTTCACCGAGCCCCAGCAAGGGGCGAGCTACGACACCCTGCTGACCGTTGCCAAGGCCACCGAGGACCTCGGATTCGACGCCTTCTTCCGTTCCGACCACTATCTCGCCATGGGTTCCACCGACGGGCTGCCCGGACCGACCGACGCCTGGATCACCCTGGCCGGGCTGGCCCGGGAGACCAAGCGGATCCGCCTGGGCACGCTGATGACCGCGGGCACCTTCCGGCTGCCGGGCGTGCTGGCCATCCAGGTCGCCCAGGTCGCCCAGATGTCGGGCGGCCGGGTCGAGCTGGGCCTCGGCGCGGGCTGGTTCGAGGAGGAACACAGGGCGTACGGCATTCCGTTCCCCAAGGAGAGGTCCGCGCGGCTCGAGGAGCAGCTGGCCATCGTCACCGGGCTGTGGGCCACGGAGATCGGCAAGACGTTCTCGTACGAGGGCGCGTACTACCAGCTCGCCGACTCGCCCGCGCTGCCCAAGCCGGCTCAGGCCAAGCTGCCGGTGCTGATCGGCGGGCACGGGGCGACCCGCACCCCGCGGCTGGCCGCGCAGTATGCCGACGAGTTCAACATTCCGTTCGCCTCGATCGAGGACAGCGAGCGGCAGTTCGGCCGGGTCCGTGCCGCCGCCGAAGCGGCCGGGCGCGGAGCGGACGACCTGGTGTACTCCAATGCCCTGGTCGTCTGCGTGGGCAAGGACGACGCAGAGGTGGCGCGACGCGCGGCCGCCATCGGACGGGAGGTGGAGGAACTGAAGGCGAACGGCCTGGCCGGTTCGCCCGCGGAAGTGGTCGACAAGATCGGGCGGTACGGCGCGATCGGCGCGTCCCGGATCTACCTCCAGGTCCTGGACCTCGACGACCTCGACCACCTGGAGCTGATCTCCGCCCAGGTCCAGTCCCAGCTGAGCTGATCCCTGTGCGCCCCGCCCGTACCCTCGCCGCCGCCCTTGCTGAAGACGTCGTCGTCCTCGACGGCGGCCTCTCCAATCAACTGGAGGCACAGGGCTGCGATCTGTCCGACGAGCTCTGGTCGGCGCGGCTGCTCGCCGACGATCCGGGCCAGATCGAGGCGGCGCACGCGGCGTATGTGCGGGCGGGTGCGCAGGTGCTCATCACGTCCAGCTATCAGGCCACCTTCGAGGGCTTCGCGCGGCGCGGAGTCGAACGGGACGAGGCGGCCGGGCTGCTGGCCCGCAGTGTTGAACTGGCCCGTGCCGCAGGCGGGTTGGTCCAGCGGGAGGTCTGGGTCGCGGCATCGGTCGGGCCGTACGGGGCGATGCTGGCGGACGGCAGCGAGTACCGGGGGCGGTACGGACTGTCCGTGCGGGAGCTGGAGCGTTTCCACCGGCCGAGGATCGAGGCCCTCGTCGCGGCGGGCCCCGATGTGCTCGCCCTGGAGACGGTGCCGGACATGGACGAGGCGGAGGCCCTGCTGGGGGCGGTGGAAGGGAGCGGATTGCCGGTCTGGCTCTCGTACAGCATCACCGGCGAGCGGACCCGGGCCGGCCAGGAGCTGGCTGCGGCCTTCGCCCTGGCCGCCGACCGGGACCAGGTGATCGCGGTCGGAGTGAACTGCTGCGAGCCCGGCGACGCGGACCGCGCGGTGGAGGTGGCGGCGGCGGTCAGCGGCAAGCAGGTGGTCGTCTATCCGAACAGCGGGGAGCGGTGGGACGCCGGGGGACGGCGGTGGCGGGGCGGGGCGACGTACGACCCGGGCAGGGCGCGGGACTGGCTGGCGTCCGGGGCCCGGCTGGTTGGCGGCTGCTGCCGGGTGGGGCCGGGGCAGATCGCGGAGCTGGCGGCAGCGGTCAGGGAGGAATTCCATGGTCGGGATGGGTGAATCCGGCCATACTCGGACGCGTGTTCCTGACGATCAGTACAACCGGCACCCCGGAACGTCCCGCGACCGACCTCGGATTTCTGCTGCACAAGCATCCCGACAAGGCGCAGACGTTCTCCACCTCGCACGGCACGGCGCATGTCTTCTATCCCGAGGCGTCCGCCGAGCGCTGCACTGCCGCGCTGCTGCTGGAGGTGGATCCGGTGGCGCTGGTGCGGCGCGGCAAGGGGAAGGGCCGCGGCGGTGCGCCCGATTCGGCGCTGGCGCAGTACGTCAACGACCGGCCGTACGCCGCGTCCTCGCTGCTGGCCGTGGCGCTGAGCAGCGTGTTCAAGAGCGCCCTGCGGGGTGTGTGCGCCGCGCTGCCCGGGCGCGCCGAGGCGCCGATGCCGTTGCGTATCGAGGTGCCCGCGCTGCCCGCGCGCGGTGGCGCCGAGCTCGTCCGGAAGCTCTTCGGGCCGCTGGGCTGGACATCGGTCGAGGTGGAGCCGGTTGCACTGGACGAGCAGTTCCCGGAGTGGGGCGACTCGCGGTACGTACAGCTGGTGCTTGAGGGGGAGCTCCGGCTCGCCGATGCGCTGCGGCAGTTGTACATCCTGCTGCCGGTGCTCGACGACGCCAAGCACTACTGGGTCGCGCCCGACGAGGTGGACAAGTTGCTGCGGGCGGGCGAGGGCTGGCTGGCCGAGCACCCCGAGCAGAAGTTGATCACCAGCCGCTATCTGTCGCGCCGCTGGGGGCTGACACGACAGGCGATGGAGCGCCTTGAGCTGGTACGGCTCGCCGAGGCCGACGACCTGGAGGTCGAGGCCGTCGACAACGCCGTGGACGAGACGACGGACACGGAAGAGAAGCCGGTGCCGCTCGCCGAGCAGCGGCGGGACGCGATCCTCCACGCCCTGCGTGGCGCCGGGGCGAGCCGGGTGCTCGACCTGGGCTGTGGGCAGGGCCAGTTGGTGCAGGCGCTGCTCAAGGATGTGAGCTTCACCGAGATCGTGGGTGTGGATGTGTCGGTGCGAGCGCTGACCATCGCCGGCCGCAGGCTGAAGCTGGACCAGATGGGCGAGCGCCAGGCCGCACGGATCAAGCTGCTCCAGGGCGCGCTCACGTACACCGACAAGCGCCTGGCGGGTTATGACGCTGCCGTACTCAGCGAGGTTATCGAGCACCTCGATCTGCCGCGGCTGCCCGCGCTGGAGTACGCGGTGTTCGGGTCGGCGCGGCCGCAGACGGTGATCGTGACCACGCCGAACGTCGAGTACAACGTCCGCTGGGAGACGCTCCCCGCCGGGCATGTGCGTCACAGCGACCACCGCTTCGAGTGGACACGCGCGGAGTTCCGCGCATGGGCCGAGGCCGTCGCCGAACGGGACGGCTACGGCGTCGAGTTCGTGCCCGTCGGGCCCGACGACCCCGAGGTGGGGCCGCCCACGCAGATGGCTGTGTTCACCAGGACCGACAAGGCCGGGACCGAGAAGGAGGCGAAGGCCGCATGACCACGTCCACGACCACCACGCCGAAGAAGCGCAAACTCCCGGTGACCGACCTGTCCCTCGTCGTCCTCATCGGCGCCACCGGATCGGGCAAGTCCACCTTCGCCCGTAAGCACTTCAAGCCCACCGAGGTCATCTCCTCGGACTTCTGCCGTGGCCTCGTCGCCGACGACGAGAACGACCAGAGCGCGAGCGGCGACGCCTTCGACGTACTGCACTACATCGCGGGCAAGCGGCTCGCGGCCGGGCGGCTGACCGTCGTCGACGCCACCAACGTCCAGCCGGAGAGTCGCAAGCAGCTGGTGCGGCTGGCGCGCGAGTACGACGTGCTGCCGATCGCGATCGTCCTCGATCTGCCGGAAGAGGTGTGCGCCGAGCGCAATGCCGTACGCCCCGACCGGGCCGGGATGCCCCGCCATGTCATCCAGCGCCACCGTCGCGAGCTGCGCCGTTCGCTGCGCGGCCTCGAGCGCGAAGGCTTCCGCAAGGTGCACATCCTGCGCAGCGTGGAAGAGGTCGAGTCCGCCGAGGTCGTCCTGGAGCGCCGCTACAACGACCTGACCCACCTCACGGGTCCATTCGACATCATCGGCGACATCCATGGCTGCCGCTCCGAGCTGGAGACCCTGCTGGCCACGCTCGGCTATGTGGACGGCGCACACCCGGAAGGCCGTACGGCCGTGTTCGTCGGTGACCTGGTCGACCGGGGACCGGACAGCCCCGGCGTTCTGCGCCGCGTGATGGGCATGGTCGCCTCCGGCAACGCCCTGTGTGTGCCGGGCAACCACGAGAACAAGCTCGGACGCTGGCTCAAGGGCCGGAATGTCCAGCACACCCACGGACTGGCCGAGACCATCGAGCAGTTGGAGAAGGAGGACGACGCCTTCCGCGAGCAGGTGCGGGAGTTCATCGACGGACTTGTCAGCCACTACGTCCTCGACGAGGGCAAGCTGGTCGTCTGCCACGCCGGTCTGCCCGAGAAGTACCACGGGCGCACCTCCGGGCGGGTCCGATCGCACGCGCTGTACGGCGACACCACCGGCGAGACCGACGAGTTCGGCCTGCCCGTGCGTTACCCGTGGGCGGAGGACTACCGAGGCCGGGCCGCTGTGGTCTACGGCCACACACCCGTGCCCAACACCTCATGGATCAACAACACCATCTGCCTCGACACCGGAGCGGTCTTCGGCGGCAAGATGACCGCGCTGCGCTGGCCCGAGCGTGAGCTGGTCGACGTACCGGCCGAGAAGGTCTGGTACGAGCCGGTCAAGCCGCTCGGCACCGAGGCGCCGGGCGGCCGCGAGGGCAGGCCGCTCGACCTCGCCGATGTGCAGGGGCGACGGGTCGTGGAGACCCGGCTCATGGCCCGCATCGGCGTGCGCGAGGAGAACGCAGCGGCGGCGCTCGAAGTGATGAGCCGTTTCGCGGTCGACCCGCGGCTGCTCACCTACCTTCCGCCGACGATGTCGCCGACCGCGACCTCGAAGGAGGAGGGCTACTTGGAGCACCCGGCCGAGGCCTTCGCGCAGTACCGGGCGGACGGCGTCGCGAAGGTCGTGTGCGAGGAGAAGCACATGGGCTCGCGGGCGGTGGCGCTGGTCTGCCGTGACGCCGAGGCCGCGCGCGAGCGCTTCGGGGTCGACGGCCCCACGGGCGCGCTGCACACCCGTACAGGACGTCCCTTCTTCGATGACCGGGCCATCACCGAGGAGATCCTTGACCGGCTGCGCACAGCCGTCACCGAGGCGGGACTCTGGCAGGAACTGGACACTGACTGGCTGCTGCTGGACGCCGAGCTGATGCCCTGGTCGCTCAAGGCCTCCGGGCTGCTGCGCTCGCAGTACGCGGCCGTCGGTGCTGCCTCCGGCGCCGTCTTCCCGGGCGCCACGGCGGCCCTGGAGGCGGCCGTGGCCCGCGGCGTCCCGGTCGACGCACTGCTGGCCAAGCAGCGCGACCGTGCCGCCGACGCCGCTGCCTTCACCGAGGCGTACCGGCGCTACTGCTGGACGACCGAGGGGCTGGACGGGGTGCGTATCGCGCCGTTCCAGATCCTCGCCGTGCAGGGGCGTTCGCTCGCCTCCGTACCGCACGACGAGCAACTGGCGTGGCTGGACAGGCTGGTGGAGCACGACCCGACGGGTCTGCTCCAGGTCACCCGGCGTCTGGTCGTCGAGACCGGCGACGAGGCTTCGGTCGCGGCCGGTGTCGACTGGTGGCTGGAGATGACCGGCAGGGGCGGCGAAGGCATGGTCGTCAAGCCGCTCCAGGCCCTGGCCCGGGACGAGAAGGGCCGGCTCGTGCAGCCGGGCATCAAGGTCCGCGGCCGCGAGTACCTGCGGATCATCTACGGTCCCGAGTACACCCGGCCGGAGAACCTTGAGCGGCTGCGCAACCGGTTCCTGAACCACAAGCGTTCGCTGGCGCTGCGTGAGTACGCGCTGGGTCTTGAGGCCCTGGACCGGCTGGCCGACGGTGAGCCGCTGTGGCGGGTCCACGAAGCGGTCTTCGCGGTGCTCGCACTGGAGTCGGAGCCGGTCGACCCACGGCTGTAATCGCACGCCAGGTCCACTGTACGAGGGGCGCACGGGTGCGGGTGAGGGGCGCACGGCCCTTTCGCGTTGACGCTCGAGCGCCGGGACACCTAGCGTTTTTCACCCTGCGGCGTGACGTGGCATCAACTCTGGGGCTGAGAACGCCACTTGACGTGGGAGGAAGCACACACCGACAGAAGCCGTGGTCCCCCGGAAAGGGCCTGATGGATCGTTGTGGGGGAGCGATGAGTCTGTTCGGCCAGGACCGTTCGTTCCTCGACGCCCTCAGCCCCCAGGACCGCCGGGCGCTGCTCGCCGAAGGCGCGCCCCGGGCGTACGAACCCGGCGACGTGATGATCCGCGAAAGGGACACCACGACCTATGTGCTGGCGCTGCTCTCCGGATGGGCCGTCGTTTCGGTCGAGACGGAGCGCAGCGCCCGGCTCATACTCGCGCTGCGCGGCGCGGGCGAGGTCGTGGGTGATCAGGCCGCCGTCGACCAGGGACCGCGCAGCGCCACCGTCACCGCGCTCGGCCGGGTGGAGGCGGTGGCTGTGTCAGGCGTCCGCTTCCGGGGCTTCCTCGCCGCCCGGCCGCACGCCACATCGCTGATCATGCGTCAGCTCAGCACCAGGCTGCGCAGCGCTGACCTCGAGCGTCGCTCCCTTGCCTCCGGGACCGTGCTGCAGCGGCTGGCCGCCCGCCTCCTGGAGCTCGCCGAGCGGGCGGGCCGCCGCTCCGGCGAAGGCACCGTGCTCGAACTCCCCTTGCCCCAGCACGACTTGGCCGCCGCCATAGGAGCGACCCGGGAGGCGGTCGCCAAGGCATTGGCGTTCACGGCCGTCCTCAACCGGATACCGTGGCGCGGGACCATATCGATGCGCCGGCGGCGGTCGCAGTGAACAAGAGCGATCTGGTGCGCTTCGACCCGTCCGTGGACCGCTGGCTGGGCCGCGCCCTGCCGCCGTACTTCGACGCGGACGCGGTGCGGGCCGAGAGCCGTGACGCCTACGCCTACGTGTCGCATCACGCCAGCTCCGCCTGGCTCAAGCCGTTCGACGACTGCGCCCACTGCACGCTGCACTTCGTGGCGGCGACCGGGGGACAGGCGCGGGGCGACGAGTTTCCCCACGGTGTCAGGCCACGCCGGGTGCTGGCACCCCTGCTGTCGATCTTCGCGATGTGCGGGCTCCTGCCGGGAGCGGAGCCGAGAGAGGTGGGCGTCTGATGGTCCGGCAAGAGGAGTCGGTGGACCAGATCGTCTTCCGCTGGGACGCGGACAACGCTTCGGGCACCACCGGATTCGGCCCGGTGGCCTGGTCCTGCGGCTCCGAGCAGGCGGACGCCGTCTTCCGCGGCACGGCCGCGCTGCTGCGGGCAACCGGCGAGGACACGGTGCCCGCGCTGGTCCGCCTGGAGCGTGAGAACAGTGCGCTGCTGCTGCACCGCACTCCCTGGCGCGACGAGAGCGGCCGCACGAGCACCATCTGCCATGCGCTGCTGGGGTCGTCCCAGATACTCGACCCCGAGACCTCTCTGGGGCTGTACGACTGGCACTTCGAGGGCAGCGACCTGCCGCTGGACGAAGTCCGCGGACCGCTCGGCCAGGTGCGGGCGGCCGAACTGCTGCGCTCCGCCATGGAGGGGCAGCGACGGCTGTCCGGGAGCCTGGCGGAGGCGGAGGAGGAACTGACCGGCGTGGTCGCGGAGTATCTGCGCCATCCCAGTCAGTGCTTCACGGTGCTCGACCGGCAGGGCGGCGACAGCGCCTGCCGGGTGCTGTGGGGAATGGCGGGCATCTTCGGCGGACTGGTGCAGCGGGGCTGGACGTTCGCCACGCACGACACCGCCGAAACCGGGCTGCTGCGCATCGTGTTCGTACGGAGCTGGCCGGGCGCCGCGGCTCAGGACACCCAGCGCCTGCGCACGGATCCGCGCGAGCGCTGCCGGGACCGCGCCGAGCAGCTCGCGGCCGAGCTGGTCCGGCACCATCTGCGGGCGCAGCGGGACGGGCGGGAGTTCGAGGTGGACAGGGAGCTGCGGCAGGCTGCCGCACGACGGGCGGGGAACGGGGGCGGACGAGAGACCCTGCTGGACACGGTGGAACGCGCGCTGTCCGCTCTGGAGAGCGCAGAACGCGCCCGCGCCCGCAGGGCGGAGGAACACCGTCCGCCGCCGTGGGAGGCCCCCGTGCCGTCGGCTCGTGAGCCGTACACCGACGGCGAGACGGATGCCGGGCCCGACCCGTACTCCCAGCGTGAGCAGACGACGCACCAACGGCCCCCGGCACAACCGCCGCGCATCCACGCGCAGCCGCCTGCGCAC
The DNA here is from genome assembly GCF_040606445.1 of Streptomyces sp. NPDC005408. NCBI lineage: Bacteria > Bacillati > Actinomycetota > Actinomycetes > Kitasatosporales > Streptomycetaceae > Streptomyces > Streptomyces sp. NPDC005408. The sequence continues at coordinate 176,270 of NZ_JBEXEX010000005.1, forward strand.
TCGGTCTCGCACCCGCCCGCGGGCGCGGCGGCCGAGCCCGATGTCCGGGTCGTCCGGCCGGAGTGGCCCGTCCCGCAAGGGAGCTCGCGCCGCATCGCCAGGCGCGGCGAGCGCCCCACCGTGGACCGGCACCACCTCCATGCCGTCCTTTCCGCCTTCCCCGATCGCTACGTCGGGCCCGCGAGCCAGGCCAGGACCGTGCTGCAGGGCGCCGGTGACGAGGACCTGCTCGACGCGCTGCGGACGGGCATCCACTACGAGGCACTGACCCTCCTGATGGCGGAGATCGCCCGCCGGTGGCCGAACTGGCGGCATCGTCAGCGGCGTCACCTGTGCGACACCCTCCTCGACCTGGATCTCTTCCTGACCGAGGGGCACGGCCTCGGCATCGGCGGTCCCAGCGACGAGATCCGGGCCGCCAACGCCGCATCGCTGTACCGCTGGGCGGTCCGCCCCCTGCTGAACGACCCGGTACCGAACACCCGGCTGGGCGAGCTGCTGCCCCGGCTGAGCACCGGCCCGCACCGCGCCGGCCGTGCCGCGGTCTGGCAGATCGTGTCGGGCGAGCGGCCCGGACTGCCCGAAACGGTATGGCTCTCACTGCTCAAGGCGGCGTACGGAAGGCACGAGCCGGGTGCAACCGCCCCCGACGCACGGGCGGTCTCGCACGGCCTCCCGGACCGTCCTGCGCCGGACCACCCCCCGCCGTCGGCAGCGGCCCCGCGCGACCCCGACCACTCCGGGGCCCAGGACGGCCGCATGATCGTCGTCGCCCTCGCCGGTGTGCTCGTGGTGGCCGTGGCTCTGATCGTGATGCTGTGGAACGTGGTGTGATCGCCTGCCGACCGTCAAGATTCACCGGATGAGTGGCCATTCGCCGGGTGAAGGGTGCTCAGTGCGGGTGAGGATGGGGTCATGGGATTCCACGTCGACTCCGAGACCGGGCGGCTGCGCCAGGTCATACTGCACCGGCCAGATCTGGAACTGAAGCGCCTCACGCCCAGCAACAGGGACGCTCTGCTCTTCGACGATGTCCTGTGGGTGCGCCGTGCCCGGCAGGAGCACGACGGGTTCGCGGACGTGCTGCGCGACCGCGGGGTGGAGGTGCACCTCTTCGGTGATCTGCTGCGCGAGTCGCTGGAGATCCCGGAGGCCAGAAAGCTCGTCCTGGACCGGGTCTTCAACGAGAAGGAGTACGGTCCGCTCGCCACGGATCACCTCCGCGCGGCCTTCGACGGGCTGCCCACGGCCGATCTGGTCGAGGCGCTGGTCGGCGGAATGACCAAGCGGGAGTTCCTCGCCGGTCATTCCGAGCCGACGTCCGTCCGCTTCCATGTGATGGACCTGGACGACTTTCTCCTCGGCCCGCTGCCCAACCACCTGTTCACCCGCGACACCTCGGCCTGGATCTACGACGGCGTCTCCATCAACGCCATGCGCTGGCCGGCCCGGCAGCGCGAGACCGTCCACTTCGAGGCGATCTACAAGCACCATCCGCTCTTCACCGGTCCGGAGGCGGGGGAGTTCCACCACTGGTCGGAGGGGCAGGACGACTATCCCTCGACCATCGAGGGCGGTGACGTGCTGGTCATCGGCAACGGCGCGGTGCTGATCGGCATGAGCGAGCGCACCACACCGCAGGCGGTGGAGATGCTGGCGCGCGGGATGTTCGCCGCCGGTTCCGCCCGCACCATCGTGGCGCTCGACATGCCCAAGCGGCGGGCCCTCATGCATCTCGACACCGTGATGACGATGGTCGACGGCGACATCTTCACCCAGTACGCGGGGCTCGGCACGCTCCGCTCGTACACCATCGAGCCGGCCGACGGCGGCCAGGCGCTCAAGGTCACCGACCATCCGCCGGAGCACATGCACAGCGCCATCGCCGCCGCGCTCGGCCTGAAGGAGATCCGGGTGCTCACGGCGACGCAGGACGTGCACGCGGCGGAGCGGGAGCAGTGGGACGACGGGTGCAATGTTCTCGCCGTCGAGCCGGGTGTCGTCGTGGCGTATGAGCGCAATGTCACGACAAACACCCATTTGCGCAAGCAGGGCATCGAGGTGATCGAGATCCCCGGCAGCGAACTGGGCCGGGGCCGGGGAGGCCCTCGTTGTATGAGCTGTCCCTTCGAACGCGACGCCGTCTAAGTATGGGTCGCTGTATAGCAATGCAGATCTGCGTATATACTTCCACGGTCACCGCATCCGCGACCCAGGAGCAGCAGCCACCATGGCGATACATCTCGAAGGCCGCCACTTCCTCAAGGAGCTGGACTTCACCGCCGAGGAGTTTCGCAGCCTGATCGATCTGGCCGCCGAGCTCAAGGCCGCCAAGCGGGCGGGCGTCGAGGTCCAGCGGCTGCGCGGCAAGAACATCGCGCTGATCTTCGAGAAGACCTCCACCCGCACCCGCTGCGCCTTCGAGGTCGCGGCTGCCGACCAGGGTGCCGCGACGACCTACCTCGACCCGGTCGGCTCGCAGATCGCGCACAAGGAGTCGGTGAAGGACACCGCGCGCGTGCTCGGCCGGATGTACGACGCCATCGAGTACCGCGGGCACGGCCAGGGCGTCGTGGAGGAGCTCGCCGTGCATGCCGGGGTCCCCGTCTACAACGGGCTCACCGACGAGTGGCACCCCACCCAGATGCTCGCCGACGTGCTGACGATGACCGAGCACACCGACAAGCCGCTGGATCAGGTCGCGTACGCCTATCTCGGTGACGCCCGCTACAACATGGGCAACTCCTACCTCGTCACGGGCGCCCTGCTCGGCATGGACGTGCGGATCGTCGCGCCCCGGCTGCTGTGGCCCGACGACACGATCGTGGAGCTGGCGCGCGGGCTGGCCAAGGTGTCCGGTGGCACCGTCACGCTCACCGAGGACGTCGCCGACGGTGTGCGCGGGGTGGACTTCGTCGCCACCGACGTATGGGTCTCGATGGGGGAGCCGAAGGAGGTGTGGGACGAGCGGATAGCGCTGCTCGGCCCGTACGCCGTGACCATGGACGTGCTGCGCGCCACAGGCAACGCGGACGTGAAGTTCCTGCACTGCCTCCCCGCCTTCCATGACCTGGGAACCCGGATCGGCCGCGAGATCCACGAGAGGCACGGCCTGACCGAGCTCGAAGTCAGCGACGAGGTCTTCGAGTCGGAGCACTCCGTCGTCTTCGACGAGGCCGAGAACCGGATGCACACGATCAAGGCGATCATGGTGGCCACACTCGGCTGATCGGGGCAGGTCGGCTCCTCGTGCCGGTCAGCTCCGCGACGGGAGGGTGAACCAGACCGCCTTGCCCCCGGCGGTGGGGCGGTGCCCGCAGGCCGAGCTAAGTGCGCGTATCAACAGCAGTCCCCGGCCGTGCTCCTGCCAGGGGTCGGGCTCGCGGCCGGGTCCGCGCCGGGACAGCTCACCCGGCGGGTCCGGGTCCCCGTCATGGACCTCCACCTGGCAGCCCGTCGGCAGCAGTTCCACCACCAGCTCGATCGGCGTCCCGCCCTGCGTGTGCTCCACCGCGTTGGCGACGAGCTCCGCCGTGAGCAGCTCGGCCGTGTCGCTGTCCGCCGACACCTCGATGTCCGCCAGTGCCGTACGGATCAGGGCACGCGCGATCGGTACGGCGGCCGCGGTGTGCGGCAGGGCGATGCGCCATGAGGCGGGGCCGGTGGCTTCGAGCAAGGAGGGGGTTCCGTTCGAGGTGTGTGAGGTCGTGCTTTCAACCTTACGAAGGCCAGGGGGGCAAACAAGGGGCCCCGGCCCGTCTTGCACAGGACCTGTGCCACAGCTGATACGGGACCTTTGTCTCGGTACAAGCCGGCTACAAAGCTGCGTATCGCGCACTCGTGACGGCGGTCACGTAAGAGTGATAGCTTCGGAGGGCAGGCAGCAGCAGACCGCCCGCTGAAGGAGGCCACACTCCATGAGCCCCTTTTCCGGCTCCGCGCAGCGCACCGAGCGCTGGCGCCATCTGCGGCTCACGACCGACGACGGCGTCGCGACCGTCACCCTTGCCCGCCCCGAGAAGCTCAACGCCCTCACCTTCGGCGCCTACGCCGATCTGCGCGATCTGCTGGCAGAGCTGTCACGCGAGCGGTCCGTACGGGCGCTGGTGCTCGGCGGCGAGGGGCGCGGGTTCTGCTCCGGCGGGGACGTCGACGAGATCATCGGCGCGACGCTCTCCATGGACACCGCGCAGCTCCTCGACTTCAACCGGATGACGGGTCAGGTCGTGCGGGCGCTGCGCGAGTGCCCCTTCCCGGTCATCGCGGCGCTCCACGGCGTCGCGGCGGGCGCGGGGGCGGTTCTCGCACTGGCCGCGGACTTCCGAGTCGCGGACCCCTCCGCCCGTTTCGCCTTCCTCTTCACCAAGGTGGGTCTGTCGGGCGGCGACATGGGGGCGGCGTATCTGCTCCCGAGGGTCGTCGGCCTCGGCCACGCCACGCGCCTGCTGATGCTCGGCGAACCGGTCCGCGCGCCCGAGGCCGAACGGATCGGCCTGATCAGCGAGTTGACGGAAGAGGGCCAGGCGCACGCGCGGTCGGCCGAACTGGCCCGCCACCTCGCGGACGGCCCCGCCCTGGCCTACGCCCAGACCAAGGCACTGCTCACCGCGGAGCTCGACATGCCGCTCGCGGCGTCGGTGGAACTGGATGCGGCGACGCAGGCACTGCTGATGAACGGCGAGGACTACGCGGAGTTCCACGCGGCGTTCACGGAAAAGCGCGCACCGAAGTGGCGGGGGCGCTGACGATGCCACGCCCGCCCCATGGGCTCCGCCCCCGGCCCCCCGCGCCGGCGGAGTTTTCAGCCCGTCCGGGGTCTGGGGCGAAGCCCCCACGCGGCGGAGCCGCAAATGTCACAGCCGGGAAGGGGCGGGGTGGGGAAAAGTTCGCCGCAGGCGCCGCGATCCTTCAACCCCCCGCACCGCAGTCGGCCCGAACCCCCCGCTCCCCGGCCGAGCAGGAGGTCCGGGCCCCCGCCACCACGCCCGAGGCGGGGCAGTCCACCTGCACCGCGCCCGAGGCCGGGCCGTCCACGGCCCCTCGGCGCCCCCTCCGCGTCGCCGTCATCGGCGGCGGCCCCGGCGGCCTCTACGCCGCCGCCCTCCTCAAGCGCCTCGACTGCGACCGTGAGATCACCGTCTGGGAGCGCGGCACCCCCGACGACACGTTCGGCTTCGGCGTCGTCCTCTCCGACGAGACCCTCGGCGGGATCGAGCACGCCGACCCCGCCATCTACCGCGCGCTCCAGGACGAGTTCGTCCGCTGGGACGACATCGACATCGTCCACCGCGGCCGCACCCTCACCTCCGGCGGCCACGGCTTCGCCGCCCTCGGCCGCCGCCGCCTTCTGCAGATCCTCCACGCCCGCTGCGCCGATCTCGGCGTACGGCTCCGCTTCCGCACCCCCGCCCCGCCCGCCGCCGAACTCGCCGCCACCCACGACCTGGTCATCGCCGCGGACGGCGTGCACAGCCCCACCCGCGAGGCGCACTCCGACGCGTTCGGGCCGCACATCACGACCCACCGCTGCCGGTACATATGGCTCGCCGCCGACTTCGCCTTCGACGCGTTCCGTTTCGAGATCGCCGAGACCCAGTACGGCCCGATGCAGCTGCACGGCTACCCGTTCGCCCCTGACGCCAGCACCGTCATCGTCGAGATGCGCGAGGAGGTCTGGCAGGCCGCCGGCCTCGACGGCTGCGACGAGCAGGAGTCCATCGACCGGTGCGCCAAGATCTTCGCCGACGCCCTCGACGGCCGCACGCTGCGGGGCAACAACTCCGCCTGGATCGCGTTCCGTACTGTCGTCAACGACCACTGGTCCCACGGCAATACGGTGCTGATCGGCGACGCAGCCCACACCGCTCACTTCTCCATCGGCTCCGGCACCAAGCTCGCCGTCGAGGACGCCCTCGCGCTCGCCGCCTGCGTCGAGGAGCAGCCCGATCTGCCCGCAGCTCTGGCCGCGTACGAGACCGAGCGCCGCCCCGTCGTGGAGTCGACGCAGCGCGCGGCCGCCGCGAGCCTCCGCTGGTTCGAGGAGCTCGGGACCTGTCTCGACCAGCCGGCCCGGCAGTTCGCGTTCAATCTGCTGACCCGCAGCCGTCGCGTCACCCATGACAATCTGCGGCTGCGCGACCGGGCGTTCACCGATGCCGTCGAGCGCGACTTCGGCTGCCCGCCCGGCACACCACCGATGTTCACGCCGTTCACGCTGCGCGGACTGACCCTCCGCAACCGCGTCATCGTCTCGCCCATGGACATGTACTCCGCCCAGGACGGCGTCCCCGGCGACTTCCATCTCGTCCACCTGGGCGCGAGGGCCCTCGGCGGCGCGGGCCTGGTGATGACCGAGATGGTCTGTGTCAGCGCCGAGGGCCGCATCACCCCCGGCTGCACCGGCCTCTACACCCCCGAACAGGGCTCCGCCTGGCGCCGCGTCACCGATTTCGTACACCACCACGCACCCGGCACCGCGATCGGCATCCAGCTGGGCCACTCCGGACGCAAGGGCTCCACCAAGCTCATGTGGGAAGGCATGGACCGGCCGCTCGACGAGGGGAACTGGCCCGTAACCGCCGCCTCACCGCTTCCCTACCGCCCCGGCGTCAACCAGGTCCCGCACGCCCTCGACCGCGCCGGACTCACCGAGATCCGCGAGCAGTTCGCCGCCGCGACCCGGCGTGCGGCCGACTGCGGCTTCGACCTGCTCGAACTGCACTGTGCCCACGGCTATCTCCTCTCCGGCTTCCTCTCCCCGCTCACCAACCGGCGGACCGACGCCTACGGCGGTTCCCTGGAGAACCGTCTGCGCTTCCCCCTCGAAGTCTTCGACACGATGCGCGGCATCTGGCCCGACGACCGGCCCATGACCGTCCGTATCTCGGCCACCGACTGGGCGCCGGGCGGCACCACCGCGGAGGACGCGGTCGAGATCGCCCGCGCCTTCGCCGCCCACGGCGTGGACGCGATCGACGTCTCCACGGGCCAGGTCGTGCCCGACGAACAGCCCGAGTACGGCCGCTCGTACCAGACTCCGTACGCCGACCGGATCCGCAACACGCTCGGCATTCCCGTCATCGCGGTCGGCGCCATCTCCTCCTGGGACGACGTCAACTCGCTCCTGCTCGCGGGCCGCGCGGACCTCTGCGCGCTGGCCAGGCCGCATCTCTACGATCCCCACTGGACCCTTCACGCGGCGGCCGAGCAGGACTACGCGGGACCGGGGGCGATCTGGCCCGATCAGTACGGGGCGGGCAGCCGCAAGCCCCCCACCGGCCGCACGGACGCTCCCAAGCCCCGGCTCACTCTGCGCTGAGGGTGCTCAGGCACTCGTGGCAGCGGCAGGGATCGGGATGCGGCGCGTCGTGATACGTACGCCGGTCACGGGTGGCGATCTGCTCCAGCATCGCGGCGTGCTTCTCGGCCTGCTCGCGCGTCATCGGCGGCCCGTACGCGGCTTCCTCGTACCGGCGCAGCACGGCAGGGGCGTGGACGAGCTTGGCTCGGAAGGAGTGCAGATGCCGCGTCGCCGTGTCGATGGTGATCCAGCGGCCGGTGTGCCGGCCGCGGCCGGCAGTGGTCAGCTGCTCGTGTCCCATGCCCGCGTAGGTGGACACGACGTACACCTTCGCCCCGCCCTTGTAGGCCTTGGTACCGGGACGCAGCTCCTGGCCGCCGTCGCCGTACCGCCGCCACAGCACGACATTGGCGACCACCAGCCAGCGCGGCTCCGGTGTCGCGGCCGTCTCCTCCGGGGACTCGCTCATGTCCGGATACGACGCGAGCCCGCCGGTCACGGTTGCACGAACGCCGCTCCCGCGTCCCGCAGCAGCGCGTGCAGCCGGGCGAAGACCTCAGCCGACCGTTCCCCGGGCCAGCCCTGCGGCAGCAGCCCGGCCGGCAGCCCCGGGTCGATGTAGGGCAGCCGCCGCCAGGAGTCCAGCGCCGGAAGATAGTCGCGGTACGCCTCCATCGGGGGCAGCTCACCGCGCGCCTCCCAGGCGCGCAGCTTCGGCTCGTGCAGATCCAGGAACTCCTCGTGCTCCTTGGCGATCGCGCCCAGGTCCCACCAGCGCGCCACGGCCTCAGCCGTCGCCGCGAAGCCGAGATGCTCGCCGCGGAACAGCTCGACGTACGGGTCGAGTTGGAGCCGGCGCAGGGTGTGACGGGTCTCCTCGTACAGCCGCGCGGGCGCGATCCACACGCCAGGGGCCGCAGAACCGAAGCCGAGCCGCCCCAGCCGCGAACGCAGCAGATGGCGCTTGTGGCGCTCGGCCTCGGGCACCGAGAAGACCGCGAGCACCCAGCCGTCGGACAGCAGGGGCGAGTGGCGGGCGTAGATCCGCCGGTCGCCGTCGTCGAGCAGCTGGCGGGCGTCGTCCGAGAGGGCATAGCCGGCCGCGCCGTCCTCGGTGCGTTCGGGGACCAGCAGGCCACGGCGTTTGAGCCGGGAGACCGATGAGCGCACGGACGGCGCGTCGACGCCGAGAACCGCCAGCAGACGGATGAGTTCGGCCACGGGGAGGGGACCCGGCCGTTCGCGTCCGTACGCGCCGTACAGGGTGACGATCAGGGAACGGGGAGTGTGCTGCTCGGCCACGTGATCACTTTAAGGCCCGCAGGCGGAAGCGCTGCAGCTTGCCGGTGGGGGTGCGCGGAAGCGCGTCGAGGAAGACGATCTCGCGCGGGCACTTGTACGGGGTCAGTCGCTGCTTCACCGCCTCGGTGAGCGCGGCTACGGTCTCCTCGCCGGTCGGGACGCCTTCGCGCAGGACGACGTACGCCACCACGATCTGTCCGCGCAGTTCGTCCTCGCGGCCGATCACCGCGGCCTCCGCCACGTCCGGATGCTGGAGCAGGGCGTCCTCGACCTCGGGCCCTGCGATGTTGTAGCCGGCCGAAATGATCATGTCGTCGGCGCGGGCGACATAGCGGAAATAGCCATCGGGTTCACGCACATATGTGTCACCGGTGAGATTCCAGCCCTCGTGCACATACTCCAGCTGCCGCGGGTCGCTCAGATAGCGGCAGCCGACCGGGCCGCGCACGGCGAGCAGTCCCGGCTCCCCGTCGGCGACCGGGGCCCCGGAGCGGTCCACGACACGCGCCTGCCACCCCGGAACGGGCAGCCCGGTGGTGCCGGGCCTGATCGCGTCGTCGGCCGCCGAGATGAAGATGTGCAGCAGCTCGGTCGCGCCGATGCCGTTGATGATGCGCAGCCCGGTTCGCTCCTGCCAGGCCTGCCAGGTGACCGCGGGCAGATTCTCACCGGCCGAGACGCATCGCCGCAGCGAGCTGGTGTCGTGCTCGTCGAGGCTGTCCAGCATCACGCGGTACGCCGTCGGAGCCGTGAACAGCACCGACACCCGGTGTGTGGCGATCGCGGGCAACAGCTGGTGAGGGCCTGCCTGTTCGAGCAGCAGCGTCGACGCCCCCGCGCGCATCGGGAAGATCACCAGACCGCCGAGCCCGAAGGTGAAGCCGAGCGGCGGGCTGCCCGCGAAGACGTCGTCGGGCTCGGGCCGCAGCACCTGCGCGGAGAAGGTGTCCGCGACGGCCAGTACATCGCGGTGGAAGTGCATACAGCCCTTGGGGCGGCCGGTCGTGCCCGAGGTGAAGGCGATCAGCGCGACATCGTCGGCCGCGGTCTGCACCGCCTCGTACGGCTCCTGCGCTCCCGCTGCGGCAAGCCGCAGCAGATCGTCGGGGGAGTCGCCGCCGTACGCCGTGATGCGCAGCCCGGGCACCTCGGCCTTCGCCAGATCGTCGAGGGAGCGGATGTCGCACAGGGCGTGGCTGACGGCGGCGATCTCGCACACCGTGGCCAGCTCCTTGGCGCGCTGCTGGGCCAGCACGGTGACGGCCACCGCGCCCGTCTTCATCACCGCCAGCCAGCAGGCCGCGAGCCAGGGCGTCGTGGGCCCGCGCAGCAGGACGCGGTTTCCCGGGACGACCCCCAGGTCCGAGGTGAGGACATGCGCCATCCGGTCGACCTGGTCGCGCAGCTCACCGTAGGTCCAGACCTCGCCGCCGCCCGTCCTGAAGGCGGGCCGGCCGGCGCCGAAGCGCTCGATCGTACGGTCCAGCAGCTCGGCCCCGCAGTTGAGCCGCTGCGGATAGTGCAGCGCGGGCAGTTCGAAGAGGAGTTCCGGCCACTGCCCGGCCGGCGGGAGGTGGTCGCGCGCAAAGGTGTCGCGGTGGGCCGAGGGTGACAGCTCCATGGTTCGCCCCCTTCTCGTGGTGGGGTCGCGAATCGAGCGTATCGTGAAGGTGACGACAGTCAACAGTCCGCGATACCGTGCTTTCCCGGGGCCCATCCCCGGACCCCCGGCCGCATGAAGTGGGGGCACGAATGCCCGTATTCTCGCTCGATCCGGCACAAACCGCCCGATGTGCGCAGCTGCGTACGCTGGCCGCCGAGCAGCTCCGGCCGCTCGCCGACAAGGGGGAACCGGGCCGCGTCAATCGCCCGCTCGTGGCCGCCCTCGGCGAACTGGGGCTCCTGGGGCAGTTGTTCGGAGCCGGGGCGCTGGAGCTGTGCCTGCTGCGCGAATCCCTCGCCTACGGATGTACGGAGGCCGAGACCGCCCTCGCCCTCCAGGGCCTGGGCAGCTACCCGCTCGTCCAGGCGGGCACGGCGGCCCAGCAGGAGCGCTGGCTTCCCGAGGTGATCGTGGGGCGTGCCGTCGCCGCCTTCGCGCTCAGCGAGCCCGACGCCGGTTCGGACGCGGCGGCCCTCGCCCTCAAGGCCGAGCCGGATCAAGGGGGTTGGCGGCTGAGCGGTGAGAAGCGCTGGATCTCCAACGCGCCCGAGGCCGACTTCTACACCGTCTTCGCCCGTACGACCGAAGGGGCCGGAGCGCGCGGCGTGACCGCGTTCCTCGTTCCCGCCGACCGGCCGGGGCTCACCGGGACCGCGCTCGAGATGCTCTCACCGCACCCCATCGGCGCGCTCACCTTCGCCGATGTGCCCGTGACCAGGGACGATGTCCTCGGCGACGTGGACCGGGGCTTCCGAGTCGCGATGAACACCCTGAACCTCTTCCGGCCCAGCGTCGGCGCCTTCGCCGTCGGCATGGCCCAGGCGGCCCTGGACGCGGCCATCGACCACACCGCCCACCGCACGGCCTTCGGCGGCCCGCTCAAGGACCTCCAGTCCGTCTCCCACCAGGTTGCCGAGATGGCCACCCGTACCGAGGCCGCGCGGCTGCTGGTCTACGCGGCCGCCGCGGCGTACGACGAAGGGGCCGCCGACGTGCCGAAACGGTCCGCAATGGCGAAACTGCTGGCGACGGAGACCGCGCAGTACGTGGTGGACGCCGCCGTCCAGCTGCACGGCGCCCGGGCGCTCCAGCGCGGCCATCTGCTGGAACATCTGTACCGGGAGGTCCGCGCGCCCCGGATCTACGAGGGCGCGACCGAGGTCCAGCGCACGATCATCGCCAAGGAGCTGTACGCATGACCGCCAAGGAGCCGTACCGGAGCGCTCCGTACGCAGAGGAGAGCGACGCATGAGCCTGCACCGCCACAATCCGGCCGAGCTCTCGCCGCCCACCGGCTTCTCGCACGCCGTCACGGCCACCGGCTCGCGGCTGGTATTCCTGGCCGGGCAGACCGCGCTGGACGCCGGAGGCAAGGTCGTGGGGGAGACGCTGCCCGAGCAGTTCGAGACGGCGCTGGCGAATCTGCTCACCGCCCTCGCGGCCTCCGGCGGCGCCCCGCAGGACCTCGCGCGCGTCACGGTCTACGCCACCGATGTCGCCGACTACCGCGCCAACGCCCCTGAACTGGGCCGTATCTGGCGGCGGTTGGCGGGCCGCGACTATCCCGCGATGGCGGTGATCGGGGTGGTCCGGCTCTGGGACGAGGAGGCCCTGGTGGAACTGGACGGCACGGCGGTGCTGCCCTGACCGGAGGATGGCGGCCCACCACCCCGGGCCATAACATCGTTATGACCCGACCCGAGGGGGGCACATGCCGGAGATCGAACTCAGCGCAGGGACGATCACGTACGAGGACAGCGCAGGCCCGGGCCCGGTCGTGGTCCTGCTGCACGGGCTCGTCCACGACGCGACGGTCTGGCGCAAGGTGGTCGCCGACCTGGGGCGCGACCACCGCTGTATCGCCCCGACCCTGCCGTACGGCGCGCACCGTACCCCCATGCGCCCGGACGTCCCGCTGAGCCCCGACTCCGTCAACGAGCTGATCGCGGAGTTCCTGGACCGCCTGGACCTGCGCGATGTGACCCTCGTGGAGAGCGACTGCGGCCGCGCCCAGACCGTCGCGGCCCGCCACCCCGAGCGCCTGGCGAGACTGGTGCTCATCTCCTGCGAAGCCTTCGACAACTACCCGCCCGGCGCGCCCGGCAAGATGATCTCGCTCGTCTGCAAGGTGCCCGGCGGCATTGCCCTGATGGCCCGGATCCTCGCGCTGAGGCCACTGCGCCGGCTGCCCATCGGCCTCGGCGCACTCACCAAGCGTCCCGTACCGGACGAGATCGTCGACAACTGGCTGCGTCCGCTGCTCACCGACAAGGCGATCAGGGCCGACTTCAAGCGTTACAACGCGGGCGTACGCAAGACCGAACTCCTGGAGGCGGCCGAGGGGCTGCGGAAGTTCGACCGGCCCGCGCTGGTGGTCTGGGCGACGGAGGACCGGATGATGCCGCGCGAACACGGCAGGCGACTGGCCGAACTGCTGCCCCAGGGGCGGCTGCTGGAGATCGAGGACAGCTGCACACTCATCGCCGAGGACCAGCCGGAGGCCCTCACCACGGCCCTGCGCGGCTTTGTCGCGGAGCCCTCCGGCGGCGGATCTTGATCGACTGGTGGCGGGCCAGTCGCTGGTTTACCGTTCATTAGTGGACGGAATCCGTCTACAGACCCTCGTGTGAGGGCACGATGCGCCATGACGACCCCGCAGCCGGTACCCACATCGCAGACCACCGCCCCGAAGAAGTTGATGAGCGGCGGCGATGTGATCGCACTCCTCGTCATCGCCTCCTGTCAGTTGATGGTGGTCCTCGACATCACCATCGTGAACATCGCGCTCCCGCACATCCAGAGCTCGCTGGACTTCTCCACCACAAACCTGTCCTGGGTGGTCAACGCCTACACGCTCACGTTCGGCGGCCTGTTGCTCCTCGGTGGCCGTGTCGGTGACATCCTCGGCCGACGCAGGGTCTTCATGTTCGGAGTGCTGCTCTTCGCACTCGCCTCGCTGCTCGGCGGACTGTCCCAGAACTCCGGTCAGCTGCTGGCCTCGCGCGCCCTGCAGGGCGTCGGCGGCGCCATCGCCTCGCCGACCGCGCTCGCGCTGATCACCACCACCTTCACCGAAGGCCCGGCACGCAACCGGGCGTTCGGTGTTTTCGCGGCCGTCTCCGCGGGCGGCGCCGCGATCGGTCTGCTGGCGGGCGGCGTCCTCGTCGAATGGCTCGACTGGCGCTGGGTGTTCTTCGTCAATGTGCCCATCGCCGTGCTCATCGCTCTGGCAACGCCCCGCCACATCAAGGAGTCCGAACGCCATCCGGGCCACTTCGACCTGGCCGGTGCGCTCACTTCGACCCTCGGCATGGTGGCGCTGGTCTATGGCTTCATCCGGGCTGCTCAGGAAGGCTGGCGCGATCCGTGGACGCTTGCGTCGTTCGGCGCCGCGGTGGTGCTTCTCACCTCGTTCATCCTGATCGAGCGGCGATCCAAGCAGCCGATTACACCCCTGCACATGTTCGCCGACCGTAACCGGGCGGGCACGTACGGAATCATGCTCAGTATTGCTGCCGCGATCTTCGGCATGTTCTTCTTCCTCACGCTCTTCGTGCAGAACGTGCTCGGCTTCAGCCCGCTGCAGGCCGGACTCGCCTTCCTGCCGGTGAGCGCGGTCGTCGCGGTGGGCGCGGGTTTCGCCTCCCAACTCCTGCCGAAATACGGCCCGAAGCCATTCATGGTGACCGGTTCGATCCTGTGCGCGGTGGGTCTGTCCTGGCTGACCCTGACCGATATCAACTCCACGTATCTGGGCAGCATCCTGGGACCGATAGTGGTCTTCGGCTTCGGCATGGGCCTGAACTTCGTGTCGCTGACGCTGATGGCCGTCTCCGGGGTGGCCACGCACGAGACGGGCGCCGCGTCCGGCATGCTCAACGCGACCCAGCAGGTGGGCGGTTCGCTGGGCCTGTCCATCCTGGTCACGGTGTTCGGCACGGCCAGCCGCAACGAGGCCGACGACCAGGTGCCGAGCTTCCTCGCCCAGGCGACCCCGGTGGAGAAGCTGCGCTTCCAGCGCACCGGCCAGCTTCCACGGCCCTTCAGCGACGAGGTCCTTACCTCCGGAGTCTCCGCCGCGTTCATCGCGGCTGCCATCTTCACCGTCGTCGCGGCCGTGATCGCCCTCCTGGCCATCCAGGTCCGCCCCTCGGACCTGGAACGCCTCCAGGGTGGTATCACTCCGGGCCGGCCCTGAGCGACCGAGTGCGTGCCGACTCGCCGGACGGACAAGGGGACGCGTCCTCACCGGCCGGAGGCTCGGTGGGGCTCTCCGTCCTCGGCACGGACATGAGATACCTCTTCGCGGATCCCGTCTACTGCCGGATTTCGGGCGAAGTCCGCGCAGGTCTTGAGGGCCGGACCGTCAGCCCCCGGGCCGAGCTGAGCGTCGGCCCCGCGGCGCTCGAGGCCGCCGTCCTGGCCGACGGGCACTCCCGTACGCATGTGACACCGGTCAGCCGGTGCACCTGGCAGCGACTGACCATCCACGGGGAGGTGGTCGGCCTGGTGGGCCTCGTCGTCGAGAACCTCACTCCGGCCGACCGGCTCCATATCGCGGACGCCGCCGACCGGATCGGGACGACGCTCGACGAGAAGACCACCTGCCTCGAGGTGGTGACCTTCCTCGGTTCGGCACTGGCCGACGCGGCCGCCGTGGACCTGCTGCCGGACGAGCCGCTGCCCGGCGGCGGGCCCGGCGTGGAGCGTGCCGCCGTCGCCGGTCACGCTGAGCTGCTGCCCCCGTACCCGCCTCGTGCTGTACTGCGCGGCCGGCAGGCCCTCGACGAACACCGGCTCGCGGTGCCCCTCAGCGTCCACGACCACGTACTGGGCGCCGTCCTCATCGCCCGGGCGTCCGGCAGCTTCACCGACCGCGACCTGCTGATCGCCCAGTCGGCGGCCCACCGGGCCGCCGTGGCCATCGAACACGCCCGCCTGTTCGGCCAGGCGCAACGGACCGCGGTCGAACTCCAGCGAGCCCTGCTCACCGACCCCGGCCTCCCGCACCCGAACCTCCAACTGGCCACCCGCTACCTGCCCGCGGGCTCGGGCGACCTCGTCGGCGGCGACTGGTTCGAGACCGTACGCCTGCACTTCGGGCGGACCCTGCTGGTGATGGGCGATGTGATGGGCCACGGCGTGGACGCCGCGGTCGACATGAACAGCTACCGATCGGCCCTGCGCGACGTGGCTGCTGCCGACCTGCCGCCCCACCGCGTACTGCGCCGCCTGGACATGGACATCTCCGACGCCTCCACCCGCCGCCCCGCCACCTGCCTGCTCGTCCGGGTCGACCCGGCGCGCATGCTCGCGTCCTTCTCCAGTGCGGGCCATCTGCCGCCCGTCGTCTTCAGCCACGAAGGCGAGGCCCACCTGATCAACGTCCCGGTCGGCCCACCGCTCGGTACGGGCGTGGGCGGCTACGACCTCGTCTCGCGCACCTTCGACCCCGGCGACACCCTGCTCCTGTTCACCGACGGCCTCGTCGAACGCCGCGGCGAGGACATCGACACTTCCCTGTCGCGCCTGGCTGACGTCCATCCTGACCCGGGCGGCACCCTGGACGACCTGGTCGACGAGGTCCTCCACGAACTCGACGCCGCCAACGCGGAAGACGACGTAGCGGTGATGGCGGCCCGCATCCGCCGCAAACAGTCACCGGACGACCCGTGACGTGACGTGCGGCGGACGCCGACCGACGGGCCGTCAGATGTCGCGGAAGATCTCGATCTGCGCCCCCACCGAGTTCAGCCGTTCCGCCAGCTCCTCGTAACCCCTGTTGATCACATACACATTGCGCAGCACCGACGTGCCCTCAGCCGCCATCATCGCCAGCAGTACCACCACCGCGGGCCGCAGTGCCGGCGGGCACATCATCTCTGCCGCGCGCCAGCGGGTCGGGCCCTCCACCAGGACGCGGTGGGGGTCGAGCAACTGCAGGCGGCCGCCTAGGCGGTTGAGGTCCGTGAGGTAGATCGCGCGGTTGTCGTAGACCCAGTCGTGGATCAGCGTCTTGCCCTGGGCGACCGCCGCGATCGCCGCGAAGAACGGGACGTTGTCGATGTTCAGGCCCGGGAACGGCATCGGGTGGATCTTGTCGATCGGTGCCTCCAGCTTGGAGGGGCGCACCGTCAGGTCCACCAGCCGCGTGCGGCCGTTGTCCGCGGCGTACTCCGCCGAGCGGTCGTGGTCGAGGCCCATCTCCTCCAGCACCGCGAGTTCGATCTCCATGAACTCGATCGGGACCCGGCGGATCGTCAGCTGCGACTCCGTGACAACCGCCGCGGCCAGCAGGCTCATCGCCTCGACCGGGTCCTCGGAGGGGGAGTAGTCGACATCCACGTCGATGTTCGGCATGCCGTGCACGGTCAGCGTGGTCGTGCCGACGCCCTCGACCTTGACGCCCAGGGCCTCCAGGAAGAAGCACAGGTCCTGGACCATGTAGTTGGAGGACGCGTTGCGGATGACGGTCACACCGTCGTGCCGGGCCGCGGCCAGCAGCGCGTTCTCGGTCACCGTGTCGCCGCGCTCGGTCAGGACGATCGGGCGGTCCGGCGTGGTCGCCCGCTCCACCTCCGCGTGGTACAGGCCCTCCGTCGCGGTGATGTCCAGGCCGAAGCGGCGCAGGGCGATCATGTGCGGCTCGATGGTCCGCGTGCCGAGGTCGCAGCCGCCCGCGTACGGCAGCTTGAAGCTGTCCATCCGGTGCAGCAGCGGGCCGAGGAACATGATGATCGACCGGGTCCGGCGTGCCGCCTCCGCGTCGATGGCGTCCATGTCGAACTGCGCGGGCGGCACGATCTCCAGGTCCACGCCCTCGTTGATCCAACGGGTGCGCACCCCGATGGAGTTCAGGACCTCCAGCAGGCGGAAGACCTCTTCGATACGGGCCACCCGCCGCAGCACCGTACGGCCCTTGTTGAGCAGCGAGCCGCAGAGCAGTGCGACACAAGCGTTCTTGCTCGTCTTGACGTCGATGGCCCCGGAGAGCCGGCGTCCGCCGACCACCCGAAGGTGCATGGGCCCGGCGTAGCCGAGCGAAACGATCTCACTGTCGAGTGCCTCACCGATGCGCGCGATCATCTCAAGGCTGATGTTCTGGTTTCCGCGCTCGATGCGGTTCACGGCGCTCTGGCTGGTGCCGAGCGCATCGGCCAACTGCGTTTGTGTCCAGCCCCGATGCTGACGGGCGTCACGGATGAGCTTGCCGATGCGTACGAGGTAGTCGTCTGCCATGGCGGCAGGCTATCTCAGATATGAGATGTGATCGCGCAGCGTAGGCCGTCAGGGTGACAGGCTGTGAGCAGTGGGGTGTTTTGGTTCATACAGGGGCAGTTCGGACCCGCTCGGCATCCGCACCGCGGCCAGTACTCCCCACCCCTGATCGCTCGGTGGCTGCGAGATCTCGACCCCGCGCTCCGTCAGCTTCGCCAGCGTCCGCTGAAGGTCGTCGCACATCAGATAGAACTCCGCCTTCGGCTGATCCCCCGTCGGATGTACGGCGATCTCCGCCGGTGGCAGCTTGAAGATCAGCCAGCCGCGCCCGGCGTCGACATGAGCGAATCCGAGCACGTCCTTGACGAAGGCCCGGTCGGCATCCGAGTCCCGGCTGTAGAGGATCACGTGCGCACCGCTGAACATGCTCCGATACTGAGTCGGGCGCACGCGCGCCGCAATCGCTGCGCCGCCGTACGGGCGCCCGGGCCCGTCCTCGAGTGAGGTCCGGGCATGACCGGGCAGCGGTCATGTACTAGAGTTATCTCGACATCGAGATATCTGCCGAAGGCGTACCGCAGCCGCCAACCGGTAAGGGTTACCTAACTAAGTCTTACCTTAGCGGATCGGCGAGCAGCCGTGGCGGCAGCATTGAGGTAGTACGCGCAATTGATGAAGGAGACTGTCGTGTCGGCGAACAGCTTCGACGCCCGCAGCACGCTGCGCGTGGGCGACGAGTCGTACGAGATCTTCAAGCTGGACAAGGTCGAGGGCTCCGCGCGCCTCCCTTACAGCCTGAAGGTGCTGCTGGAGAACCTCCTCCGTACCGAGGACGGCGCGAACATCACCGCCGACCACATCCGGGCGCTCGGCGGCTGGGACTCCCAGGCTCAGCCGAGCCAGGAGATCCAGTTCACGCCGGCCCGCGTGATCATGCAGGACTTCACCGGTGTTCCCTGTGTCGTCGACCTCGCCACCATGCGTGAGGCCGTGAGGGAACTCGGCGGCGACCCGGCGAAGATCAACCCGCTCGCCCCGGCCGAGCTGGTCATCGACCACTCCGTCATCGCCGACAAGTTCGGCACCAACGACGCCTTCGCGCAGAACGTCGAGCTGGAGTACGGCCGCAACAAGGAGCGTTACCAGTTCCTGCGCTGGGGCCAGACCGCCTTCGACGAGTTCAAGGTCGTCCCCCCGGGCACCGGCATCGTCCACCAGGTCAACATCGAGCACCTGGCCCGCACCGTCATGGTCCGGGGTGGCCAGGCGTACCCCGACACCCTCGTCGGCACCGACTCGCACACCACCATGGTCAACGGCCTCGGTGTGCTCGGCTGGGGCGTCGGCGGCATCGAGGCCGAGGCCGCGATGCTCGGCCAGCCGGTCTCCATGCTCATCCCGCGCGTCGTCGGCTTCAAGCTGACCGGTGAGCTCAAGCCGGGCACCACCGCGACCGACCTCGTCCTCACGATCACCGAGATGCTGCGCAAGCACGGCGTCGTCGGCAAGTTCGTCGAGTTCTACGGTGAGGGCGTCGCCGCCACCTCGCTCGCGAACCGCGCCACCATCGGCAACATGTCGCCGGAGTTCGGCTCCACCGCCGCGATCTTCCCGATCGACGACGAGACCATCAAGTACCTGAAGCTGACCGGCCGCAGCGAGCAGCAGCTCGCGCTCGTCGAGGCGTACGCCAAGGAGCAGGGCCTCTGGCTCGACCCGGCCGCCGAGCCCGACTTCTCCGAGAAGCTGGAGCTTGACCTCTCCACGGTCGTCCCGTCGATCGCCGGCCCGAAGCGCCCGCAGGACCGCATCATCCTGGCCAACGCCAAGGAGCAGTTCGCGCTCGACGTCCGCAACTACGTGGACGAGGACGACGAGGCGGGCAAGGAGTCCTTCCCGGCCTCCGACGCCCCCGCCGAGCACAACGGTGTACCGACCCGCCCGACGCTGGTCACCGCCCCCGACGGTTCGACGTACGAGATCGACCACGGCGCAGTCACCGTCGCCGCGATCACCTCCTGCACCAACACCTCGAACCCGTACGTGATGGTCGCCGCCGCGCTCGTGGCCAAGAAGGCGGTCGAGAAGGGCCTGACCCGCAAGCCGTGGGTCAAGACCACGCTCGCCCCGGGCTCCAAGGTCGTCACCGACTACTTCGACAAGGCGGGTCTGACCCCCTACCTCGACAAGCTCGGGTTCAACCTCGTCGGCTACGGCTGCACCACCTGCATCGGCAACTCGGGACCGCTGCCGGAGGAGGTCTCCAAGGCCGTCAACGAGCACGACCTTGCTGTTACGTCCGTCCTTTCGGGCAACCGTAACTTCGAGGGACGCATCAACCCCGACGTCAAGATGAACTACCTGGCCTCCCCGCCGCTGGTCGTCGCGTACGCCCTCGCGGGCTCCATGAAGGTGGACATCACCAAGGACGCGCTGGGCATCGACCAGGACGGCAAGCCGGTCTACCTGCAGGACATCTGGCCGACCGAGGCCGAGGTCAACGACGTGGTGGCCAACGCCATCGGCGAGGACATGTTCAACAAGTCCTACCAGGACGTCTTCGCGGGCGACGCCCAGTGGCAGGCGCTGCCGATCCCGACCGGCAACACCTTCGAGTGGGACCCGCAGTCCACCTACGTCCGTAAGCCCCCGTACTTCGAGGGCATGACGATGGAGACCACCCCGGTCTCGGACATCTCCGGTGCCCGCGTGCTGGCCAAGCTCGGCGACTCGGTAACCACCGACCACATCTCCCCGGCCGGTGCGATCAAGGCCGACACCCCGGCCGGCAAGTACCTCACGGAGCACGGCGTCGAGCGCCGTGACTTCAACTCCTACGGCTCGCGCCGTGGCAACCACGAGGTCATGATCCGCGGCACCTTCGCCAACATCCGCCTGCGCAACCAGATCGCGCCGGGCACCGAGGGCGGCTTCACGCGTGACTTCACGCAGGAGGGCGGCCCGGTCTCCTTCATCTACGACGCCTCGCAGAACTACCAGGCCGCCGGTATCCCGCTGGTGATCCTGGCGGGCAAGGAGTACGGCTCGGGCTCGTCCCGCGACTGGGCCGCCAAGGGCACCGCGCTGCTCGGCGTCAAGGCCGCCATCGCCGAGTCGTACGAGCGCATCCACCGCTCGAACCTCATCGGCATGGGCGTCCTGCCGCTGCAGTTCCCGGAGGGCGCATCCGCGCAGTCCCTCGGCCTGACCGGCGAGGAGACCTTCTCCTTCACCGGCGTGGAGGAGCTCAACAACGGCACCACGCCGCGCACGGTCAAGGTCACCACCGACACCGGTGTGGAGTTCGACGCGGTCGTCCGCATCGACACCCCCGGTGAGGCGGACTACTACCGCAACGGCGGCATCATGCAGTACGTGCTGCGCAACCTGATCCGCAACTGAGCGGAGCAGCCTCGCGGCTGAGGGCCGCACTCCGTCTCGTACGGGGTGCGGCCCTCGCCGTTTTCACAGCAGTGGATCACGCACAGGCCGTGAGCACGGGGAGCCGAATGCGCTACATCATCATCGAGCGGTTGCGGTCGCGCAGGCGCGCAAGCCGAAGGGCCGCACACCCGTCACCGGAGATGCGGCCCTTCGGCCGTGGCAGCGCGGCCGCCGTGGGGGAGGCGGCCGCGTCACCGGTGGTTCAGGAGAGCAGCTCGACCTCCGCGAGCGTCGCCGGACCCGTCGCCACCAGCCGGTACTTCGCGTACGTACCTGGCGCGCCGACGGTGAAGACGCGGGTCTGCCGGTCCCAGGCGAAGCTCTGGCCGGACCGCTTGTCGAGGTCCTTCCAGGTCGTCCCGTCCTGCGAGCCCTGCAGCACCCAGCCGGCCGGGGCCTTGGCCCGCGCCGACGAGGTGAGCGTGTACTGCACCGCACGAGTCCCCGACGTCACCGGCAGCTCCGCCGTCTCGAACGCCGCATCAGTGGCTGAGGCGTTGTCGAAGAGCGGACCTTCACCGGTGATCGCATCGTGGCGGGGCGACGGCTTCTTGTCGTCCTGGGTGATGGAGACCGGGGCGGCGTTCTTCCCCGTGCCCCAGGAGGACGGCTTGGAGCCCATGGAGAACTCCAGCGTGCCGCCCCGCGCGATCAGTTCGTGGGGGAGAGCCGTCGAGTTCCAGGACGAGCCGTTCACCTTCAGTCCCTGGACGTAGATGTTCTTCGCGCTGTTCTTCGGGGCCTTGACCACCAGATCGCGGCCGTTCTCCAGATGGACCGTCGCCTTGGTGAACAGTGGCGACCCGATCGCGTACTCGCCACTTCCCATCACCAGCGGGTAGAAGCCGAGCGCGGAGAAGAGATACCAGGCCGACTGCTCGCCGTTGTCCTCGTCGCCGTGGTAGCCCTGCCCGATCTCGCTGCCGGTGTAGAGGCGGGAGAGCACCTCGCGCACCTTCTCCTGGGTCTTCCAGGGCTGGGACGCGGCGTTGTACATGTACGTGACGTGGTGGGCGACCTGGTTGGAGTGGCCGTACATGCCCATCCGGACGTCACGGGCCTCGGTCATCTCATGGATGACGCTGCCGTACGAGCCGACGAACTCCGGCGAGGCCGTCTCGGGGGTGGAGAAGTAGGCGTCGAGCTTCGAGCCGAGGGCCGCGCGGCCGCCGTAGAGATTGGCGAGGCCGCGGCTGTCCTGGGGTGCGGTGAAGGCATAGCCCCAGCCGTTGGTCTCGGTGTAGTCGTAGCCCCACACCCGCGGGTCGAACGTGTCGGACGGGACTCGCCAGTCGCCCTTGAGGTCGCGCCCCTGGAAGAACCCGGCCTTGGAGTCGAAGAGAGTGACGTAGTTCCGGGCCCGGTTGAGGAAGTACTCGGACTCCTCCTGATAGCGGGCCTTCTTGGTCTTCTTGTAGAGCGCCTGGCCCATCTTCGCCAGGCCGTAGTCGTTGAGATAGCCCTCGAGCGACCAGGACAGGCCCTCATGGGTCTCGGTGGAGGCGTAGCCGAGGAAGGGTGAGGTCTCCATGCCCTTGCGGCCCACGCCCGACGTGGGCGGCACGACCGTCGCGTTCTTCAGCGCCGCCTCGTACGCCGCCTCGGCGTCGAAGTCCACGCCCTTGACGTACGCGTCGGCGAAGGCCACGTCGGAGCTGGTGCCGGTCATAAGGTCGGCGTAGCCCGGCGACGACCAGCGGGATATCCAGCCGCCGTCCTTGTACTGCTGGACGAAGCCGTCCACCAGCTCGCCGGCCTTCTTCGGGGTGAGGAAGGAGTACGCGGGCCAGGTCGTGCGATAGGTGTCCCAGAAGCCGTTGTTGACGTACACCTTGCCGTCGACGATCTTCGCGCCGGTACGGGTCGGGGTGTCGGGCCCGGTCATCGGCGAGAACGGGCTCGCGTACTGCTGCTTGGGACGGGATGTGGTGCTGGTGTTCTCGAAGCCGGAGTTCGGATAGAGGTACAGCCGGTACAGGCTGGAGTAGAGGGTCGTCAGCTGGTCGTGGTTCGCGCCCTCGACCTCCACCTTGCCCAGCAGTTCGTCCCAGGCGTCCTGCGCGCGGTCCTTGACCCGCTCGAAGCGGGTGCCCCGGGGTATCTCGTCCGCCAGGTTCTTCTTCGCCTGGTCGACACTGATGAGCGATGTGGCCAGGCGCAGATTGACGGTGCGGTCATCGCCCGCGTCGAAGCGGAGATGGCCGCTCACGCCCTCGGAGCCCGAAGCGGTGACCGGCGCGTCGAAGACGCCGTACACGAAGAGGCGCGTCGCACCCGTGGACAGTCCGCTCTTGACGTCCGAGAAGCCGGTGAAGGAGCTGGTGGCCGGATCGAGGGTCAGGCCGCCCTCCTTGGTGACGTTGTCGAAGATGACGCTCGCGTCGTCCCCGGGATAGGTGAACCGCATCATCGCAGCGTGGTCGGCCGGGGTGATCTCGGCCTTGAGGCCGTTCTCGAAGGTGACCCCGTAGTAATGCGGACGCGCAGTCTCCTTCTCGTGCCGGAAGGGCAGGGCGCGCTTGACCCGGTCGGTGTCCGGAGTGCCGGCCACCGCCGAGGGCATCACCTGGAAGGTCTGCCGGTCGCCCATCCACGGGCTCGGCTCATGGCTCGCGCTGAAGGACTGCAGGGCCGGCAGATTGTCCGCGTTGTTGCCGCGCGCGTACTCGTAAAGCCAGCTCTTGGACCCGGCGCTGGTCACCGGCGTCCAGAAGTTGAAGCCGTGCGGGACGGCGGTCGCGGGGAAGGTGTTGCCGCGGGAGAACGAGCCGCTGGAGTTGGTGCCGCGGACGGTCGAGGCGTATTCCGAAAGATGGGCGAGCCGCTTCTCGGGAGTCTTCGGCTTCAGCGAGATGTCGTCGATCCAGCCCTGGAACTTCGCCGGGCCCTTGGGGGAGTCGTAAGCCACCAGGATCCGGTCGACCGTCCTGCCGGCCGCGACGGTGCCGATCCTGGACGAGACCTGGTTCCACTGGTTGACGTAGAGCCGCTTGGCCGCGCCCTGGCCCTGCGGCGTCAACAGACCGCCGTGCGAGTCGAGGGCCCGAAGATCACTCAGATAGGTGCCGTCGGTGAAGGCGAGGTCCACCGACACGTTCGTGGCCGGGTAGTTGAGATCCGTCTCCGGCAGGGAGGGGAAGATCCGGTACGAGAGCTCGGTGTCCCGGCCCACGGCCGTATTGACGTCGAAGACCTTGTTGTACGAGTAGGCCCGGCCGTCGGCCTTGTGGGTGCCGGCATACTTCAGCGCCCGCGTGCCGGTGAATCCGACGTTGGACTTGGCGGTGGGGGAGCCGCTGGGTCCGCGGTCGACCTGGCTGCGCATGTCGTCGGGCGTGGGCGTGCTGGTGTCGCCGTTGGAGAACTGCACATCGGCGAGCTGGGTGAGGTCCGCGCCGCTGTTCTTGGTGATCTCAAGACGGTAGTGCGCATACGCCGTGGCGTTCGCCCCGTCGGCGATGTCGTACGTCTTGGTCTCGAAGCGCTTCTCGAAGGTCTGGCCCTCCCGGGAGTCCAGGACCTTCCAGTCCTTGCCGTCGGCCGAGCCCTTGAGGGTCCAGTCCTTGGGGTCGCGCTCGGCGGCGTCGTTCGCCGAGGTCAGCGCATAGGTGACGACCTTGACCGGGGCATCCGTGTCGAACTCGATCCAGGCGGTCGGTTCGAAGGCCAGCCATTTGGTGCCCGGCTGCAGATCGACCAGGTTCTCCTTGGTCTCTCCCCCTCCGGTGTTCTCGGCGCTGGCGCGCAGCTCTGTCACCTTATCGGTGACATTGCCCGGTATTCCGCTGGAGAATCCGCCGTCCACACCGGATGACCGCTTGTTTCCGTCGGCGCCGACGTCAACGGTATTGCGCCAGTCCGGCTGCGGCTCGTCCGCTTCGAACGACGAGGTGAATTCCCGGTCCGCCGAGGGGGATTGGGCGGACTGTTCGGGCAGGGCGTAGGCGGCCGACTGGGCCGTCATCACGATCAGTGAAGCGGCAGCCACGAGGGCTGCCGCACGGAATTGTCTCTGCCGAGGTCGGGTTCTGGGCTGCATCCCGGGGCCTTTCCTCCAGTGGAAGCCGCGTTGGACAACGTTGTCAGGCGCGATGCGCAGGCTCCAGTAGGGAGGTAAGTGCCATACGGTGTCAAGGGTGTTGGCGATGCGGGACGGCTGGATTCTGCCGTTCCGTGAAGAATGCTGTGGTCGGATGGGCGCGCACGGGACTCAGGTATCCGCGAGGTCTCAACTCGGGAAAGACTGCTGCCCAACCTTGCTTTCGATCTTGCTCCCCCGGCGGGAAGTGGACTATACCTGTCGGCGTCCGCATAGCTGTTCCACATGGCAGCGGGCCAGGGGGGACGGGGGTCGGTGGACAGGAGTCTGCGCATCTACTGCCGCCGCAAAAGCTCCGTTCCCGCTGCCAACCGTGCACGACCCAAGCTTCACTGAGTTTCCCCCCGGGAAAACACAGCAACTGACCGCGGTGGCGGGGCCCTTCGCCTGAGGCGAGACGGACGGGCGACCGGTACACCGCCTGAGTCCTGGAGAAGGCGAGGACTTGAGCATGGGATCCACCTCCGCCCGCAACAATGAGGGCCTCGGCCGTCGCGATCTGATCAAGCGTTCTGCCGCAATCGGTCTGATCAGCGTCCCGACGATGAGCTTCCTGTCCGCCTGTGCGAGCAGCGACAGCGGCGGCGACAAAAAGGTCGAGAAGGGCAAGACGTCCGCCAAGAATCCGCTCGGCGTCAATGAGACGGCGCAGCTGGAGGTCGTCATCTTCGACGGCGGTTTCGGCCAGCAGTACGCGCTGGACGCCGAGAAGAAGTACCAGGCGGCCTTCCCGAAGGCGCCCAAGGTCAAGCACCGCGCGACGCAGAAGATCCAGTCGGAGCTTCAGCCGCGCTTCAACGGCGGAACCCCGCCGGACCTCATCGACAACTCCGGCGCCCAGCAGATGGACATGGGCGTCCTGGTCGGCAAGAAGCAGCTCGCCGACCTCACTCCGCTGCTGGACGCCCCCTCCATCGACGACCCGAACAAGAAGGTCCGCGACACCCTTCGCCCGGGCATCGTCGAGATGGGCCAGTTCGACGGCGACCCGGTCTGGATCCTCTACTACGCCTACACCGTGTACGGCGTGTGGTACTCCCAGACCGCCCTGGAGAAGCTCGACGCCACGTACCCGGAGACGTGGGACGAGATGCTCGCCCTGTGCGAGAAGGCGAAGAAGAAGGGCATCGCGGGCTGGACGTACGCGGGCAAGTACCCGTACTACCTGCCGTTCTCGCTGTACCCCTTCATCGCCAAGATCGGTGGCCGCGAGGTCCTCGACGCGATCGACAACCTGGAGCCGAAGGCCTGGGAGCACCCGGCCGTCAAGGCCGCGTTCGAGGCGTACTACGAGCTCTTCAAGAAGGGCTACATCCTCAAGGGCACGCCCGGCATCGACCACATCCAGTCCCAGACGGCCTGGACCCAGGGCAAGGCGCTCTTCATCCCCAACGGCTCCTGGGTGGAGAACGAGGCGGCGAAGACCACGCCCAAGGACTTCAAGATGACGGTGTCGGCGCCCTCCAGCCTCGACAAGTCCGACAAGCTGCCGTTCGGCACCATCTGGGCGTCCGGCGGTGAGCCCTTCGTCGTACCGGCCAAGGCGAAGAACGCCGAGGGCGGCATGGAGCAGCTGCGCATCATGCTCAGCGAGGCCTCGTCGAAGAGCTTCACCCAGCAGGTCAAGTCCCTGACCGCGTTCAACGGCGGCACCGACGGCCTCACCCTGTCGACGGCGATGCAGTCCGGCGTCGACGCGCTGAAGAAGGCCGGCGACAACGTCGTCAACCCGCGTCTGCAGGACTGGTACGTGAAGCTCCAGAAGGAGCAGATCGGTGTCGCCGGACTCGGCGAGATGATGGCAGGCCGCGCGACCCCCGCGGAGACCATCAAGAAGATCCAGGGCTTCGCCGACGCGGCGGCCAAGGACCAGTCGATCAAGCACTACAAGCACCAGTGAGCAAGCGTCACCAGCGGCGGCAATCGCCGGAAGATCGGGGTCGGTAACCATGCAACACGGCAAGTACCGGTTCATCGTGGGCTTTCTGGCGGCCCCATTGGCGTTGTACGCAGTCTTCGTCATCTGGCCGTTCATCCAGTCCATCTATTACTCCTTCACGGACTGGACCGGCCTGAGCCCGGACTTCAAGATGGTCGGCTTCGACAATTACAGTCGGATGCTGGACGACGACATCTTCTGGAAATCGCTGCAGCACAGCCTCTGGTTCGCGCTGCTGCTGCCGCTGGTGACGCTCGGCCTCGCGCTGTTCTTCGCGTTCATGCTCAATGTCGGCGGGCGGCGCCGAAAGGGCGCCGCCATCGCCGGTGTGCGCGGATCGTCCTTCTACAAGATCGCGTACTTCTTCCCGCAGGTGCTGTCGATCGCGATCGTCGCCCTGCTGTTCCAGTTCGCGTACAACCCCAACGACGGTGCGATCAACGGAGCGTTGAAGGCAGTCGGGCTCGACAGCGTCCAGCCGGACTGGCTGGGCGACCCCGATCTGGCCCTCTGGTGCGTCATGGCGGTCCTGGTCTGGAGCACGGTCGGCTTCTTCGTCGTGCTGTTCTCCGCGGGCATGGCCTCCATCCCCAGGGACTTCTACGAGGCGGCGCTGCTCGACGGCGCGAACCGGTTCACCACCTTCTTCCGGATCACCCTGCCGCTCCTGTGGGACACGGTGCAGTCCGGCTGGGTCTACATGGGAATCCTGGCCCTGGGCGCGGAGTCCTTCGCGGTCGTCCAGATCATGACCGTGGGCCCCGGGGGACCCGACTACTCGACCACGGTTCTCACGCTGTACGTCTACCAAACGGCGTTCCGTGACGGCCAGGCGGCTTATGCGACCACGATCGGCGTCGCCCTGCTCGTCGTCACCCTGGCCTTCGCGGCCGTCGTGATGCGGCTGGGCAGGCGCGAGCGGCTGGAGTTCTGAGAATGAAGACGACCGACACCCCTCCCGCCGACGTCTCGGGCGACCGCCCGGCCGTGGTGAAGACCGACGCAGCGCCGGCCAAGGTGAAGAGCAGCGAGGGCGGTGTCCTCAATGTCTTCTCGCACGGTGTGCTCATCGTCTGGGCGATCATGGTCGTCCTGCCGCTGCTCTGGGCGGTGATGACCTCCTTCAAGACCGACAAGGCGATCTTCACCTCGCCGTGGTCGCTGCCCGACTCGCTGCACTTCGACAACTGGTCACGCGCCTGGAGCCAGGCGCACATGAGCGACTACTTCCTCAACACCGCTCTGGTGGTGGGCGGTTCGCTCGTCGGCACGCTGCTGTTCGGCTCGATGGCCGCGTATGTCCTCGCGCGTTTCGACTTCCCCGGGAACCGCTTCATCTACTTCCTCTTCATCGGAGGAATGAGCTTCCCGATCATGCTGGCGCTGGTGCCGCTGTTCTTCGTACTGAACAACATCGCCCTGCTGAACACCCTGCACGGCCTGATCCTGGTCTACATCGCCTACTCACTGCCGTTCACGGTGTTCTTCCTGACCGCCTTCTTCCGTACGCTGCCGACCTCGGTGGCCGAGGCGGCGCTCATCGACGGGGCCTCGCACACCCGGACGTTCTTCCAGGTGATGCTGCCGATGGCGAAGCCGGGTCTGATCAGCGTCGCCATCTTCAACTTCCTCGGCCAGTGGAACCAGTACATGCTGCCCACGGTGCTCAACACCGACCCGGACAAGAAGGTGCTGTCGCAGGGTCTGGTGGAACTGGCCGTCAGTCAGGGCTACAAGGGCGACTGGTCGGGGCTGTTCGCGGGTCTGGTGATGGCGATGCTGCCGGTGCTCGCGGCGTACATCGTCTTCCAGCGGCAGGTGGTCGCCGGTCTCACGGCGGGAGCACTCAAGTAACTCTCGTGGCTCTCTGACGCGAACGGCGGAGGCGCTGTGGTGGGTACCACGGCGCCTTTGCCGTTCGCTCTGCCTCGTTCGCTGTCTTCGTTCGCCGCTTCTTGGATAGTAGCCATGTACATAGTATCCATGTACTGTATCTGGCATGAGCGCAGCATCCGAAGGTCCGACGCCCGGCTTCCTGGTGTGGCGGCTGTCCATGAAGTGGCGGGTCGCCGTCGACCGGGCCGTGGCCCCGCTGGGTCTGACCCACGCGCAGTACTCACTGGTCGCCTCGCTGTACGGCATGCAGCGGTCCGGGCTGCGGCCCAGCCAGCGTCAGCTCGCCGATCACACGGGCCTCGAAGCGCTCTACGTATCGAAGCTGGCCCGCACCCTGGAGGCCGCCGGTCTAGTGGAGCGCGTCCCGGACCCCGCCGACACCCGTGCGGTTCAGTTGTCGCTCACCGATCAGGGGCGCGATGTCACGCGCCGCGCGATCGACGTCGTCCAGCGGCTCCTCGACCGGCTCCTGGAGCCCCTGGGCGGCCTGGAGGGGCGGCGTACCGAAGTCTTCTCCCGCGAACTGGCGGTTCTGCTCGACACACCACTCGACTTCCCGGCTGATGGGACCAAGGAGTAGCCATGTCCACCGCACCCACCCTCAACGGCCAGGTCATAGGCCAGGCCCACTACGCCACCCGCGCCGTCCTCGAGAGCCTGCTGGCCCCCGACGGCATCACCTTCCACCAGGTCTTGGCGCTCAATGCCACCGCCGACGTCGGCGGTGGCATTGAGCGTGACGCGCTCGTCGGCCGGATGACCGGCGGGCTGAAGATCGACGAGTCGGCGGTGCTGGCGACAATCGCCTCTCTGGCCGCGGCAGGGCTGCTGGAGGACCTGCCCGGGGATGTGGCGCGCGTCGCCCTAACCGAGGAGGGCCGGGCGCTGCACGGCCGGATCAGGACCGGCACCGCGGCGATCACCGAGCGGCTCTACGGTGACCTCCCGGCCGAGGACCTCGCGACCGCCGGCCGCGTTCTGACGCTGGTCACAGCCCGGGCGAACGCCGAGCTCGCCGACGCCTGAGCCCCTTCGGGCGGTCGCGCGAAGACCCTCCTGATGCCACTGCCGGACCGCCCCCGGACCGGCACTCCCGGGCCCGCTCATCCGTGGTTCCCTCCGCTCAAGGTCTTGACGCGATAAGGCGCGAGAGTTGTGCTTAGGGTTCACAAGTTGGAGAAACGTCGGGGTCGCCTCACCGTGACCCCGGCCGGGGGCGGTCGTCGCACCGCCCACCGGGGGCAGGAGTGGATGAGTCAATGGAGACTCCGGGATCGCAGACATCTCTGCACCGGGCCAACCTTGAGCGGGTCGTGCGTGCCGTGCGCATGGCGGGCTCGCTCACGCAGGCGGAGATCGCGAGGAGTACCGGCCTCTCCGCGGCCACGGTCTCCAATATCGTTCGCGAACTGAAAGACGGCGGGACCGTTGAGGTGACGCCCACGTCCGCGGGCGGCCGCCGAGCCCGCAGCGTCTCCCTCAGCGGTGACGCGGGCATCGTCATCGGCGTCGACTTCGGCCACACCCACCTGCGGGTCGCCATCGGCAACCTGGCCCACCAGGTGCTCGCGGAGGAGTCCGAGCCGCTCGATGTCGACGCCTCGTCCGCAGAGGGCTTCGATCGCGCGGAACAGCTGGTCAACCGCCTGATCGCGGCCACCGGCATCGGTCCGGACAAGGTGATCGGCGTGGGCCTCGGCGTGCCCGGCCCGATCGACGTGGAGTCGGGCACCCTCGGCTCCACGTCGATCCTGCCGGGCTGGACCGGGATCAACCCCAGCGAGGAGCTCTCACGGCGGCTCGGCGTGCCCGTGTACGTCGACAACGACGCCAATCTCGGCGCCCTGGGCGAGCTCGTCTGGGGCAGTGGCCGAGGGGTCCGGGATCTCGCGTACATCAAGGTCGCCAGCGGCGTCGGCGCAGGCCTGGTGATAGACGGCCAGATCTACCGCGGCCCGGGCGGCACGGCCGGCGAGATCGGCCACATCACGCTCGACGAGTCCGGCCCGGTCTGCCGCTGCGGCAACCGCGGCTGCCTGGAGACCTTCGCCGCGGCCCGTTACGTACTGCCGCTGCTCCAGTCGAGCCACGGCCCCGATCTGACCATGGAGCGCGTGGTCCAGCTGGCCCGCGAGGGCGACCCGGGCTGCCGCCGTGTCGTCGCCGATGTCGGGCGCCACATCGGCAGCGGCGTGGCCAATCTGTGCAATCTGCTCAACCCCAGTCGCGTCGTGCTGGGCGGAAATCTCGCGGAAGCGGGAGAATTGGTTCTTGGACCGATCAGGGAGTCGGTCTCCCGATACGCGATTCCCAGCGCGGCGCGCCAGTTGTCCGTCCTTCCGGGGGCGCTCGGCGGGCGTGCCGAAGTGCTCGGGGCACTGGCCCTCGTCCTCAGCGAAATGGGCGATTCAACCCTTTTGGACAGCTCGATTCCTGCCGGGGCGCCTGTCTTCACTTAGATAACGAATGGCACCGTTGTCATCTCGTTAAGGATTTACTCCTTGACGCTGGCAGCGGGGCCGAGTTGACTTCCAGCCACCTCGG
The DNA here is from genome assembly GCF_040606445.1 of Streptomyces sp. NPDC005408. Lineage (NCBI taxonomy): Bacteria > Bacillati > Actinomycetota > Actinomycetes > Kitasatosporales > Streptomycetaceae > Streptomyces > Streptomyces sp. NPDC005408. Next base: position 207,675 of record NZ_JBEXEX010000005.1, read on the forward strand.
CCGCAACGACGCGGCCTCGTCAGGGAGGTTTCGAAAATGAACACGCGAATGCGTCGTGCAGCCGTAGCCGTAGCCGCCACCACGATGGCCGTTTCCCTCGCCGCCTGTGGCAGCGCCAAGGAGTCCGGCAGTGCGTCCAAGACGAGCGGCGCCGCCAAGGGCGACGACATCACCATCGGTCTGCTGCTGCCGGAGAACCAGACGGCGCGCTACGAGAAGTTCGACAAGCCGCTCATCGAGAAGAAGATCAGCGAGCTGACCAACGGCAAGGCCAAGGTCATCTACGCGAACGCCAAGCAGGACGCGACGCTGCAGAACCAGCAGGTCGACACGATGATCACCAACAAGGTGGACGCCCTCATCGTCGACTCGGTGGACTCCAAGGCCATCGCCGGCTCGGTCAAGAAGGCCAAGGACGCGGACATCCCGGTCGTCGCGTTCGACCGTCTGGCCGAGGGCCCGATCGACGGCTACACCTCCTTCGACAACGAAGAGGTCGGCCACGTCCAGGGCAAGGCGCTCCTCACCGCACTTGGCGCCAAGGCCAAGGACGGCCAGATCGTCATGATGAACGGTGCCGTCACCGACCCGAACGCCGCCCTCTTCAAGAAGGGCGCGCACGCCGAGCTCGACGGCAAGGTGAACATCGGCAAGGAGTACGACACCAAGGAGTGGAAGCCGGAGAACGCCAACGCCAACATGGAGGCCGCGATCACGGCCCTCGGCAAGGACAAGATCATCGGCGTCTACTCCGCCAACGACGGCATGGCGGGCGGCATCATCACCGCCCTGAAGGCCGGCGGCTTCACCAAGCTCCCGCCGGTCACCGGCCAGGACGCCGAGCTCGCCGGTGTGCAGCGCATCGTCGCGGGTGAGCAGTTCGCCAGCGTCTACAAGCCGTACGCGCCGGAGGCCGCTGCCGCCGCCGAGATGGCTGTCGCGCTCGCCAAGGGCGAGAAGCTCGACTCCATCGCCAAGGAGAAGGTGTCCAGCCCCACCACCAAGGACATCCCGTCGGTGCTCGTCCCGGTCGTCTCGCTGACCAAGGACAACATCAACGACACGGTCATCAAGGACGGCGTCTACACCGTCGCTGAGATCTGCACCCCGAAGTACAAGGCCGCCTGCGACGCGCTCGGCCTGAAGTAAGTCCACAGAGCCCTAACGGGACTTACGCACCCAGGAAGCCTGTTCGGTGCCCCGCCCCCTTTTCAGCCCCCGCTACCGGGGCGGGGCGCCGGACAGAAACGCTTCTCCCTTCTGTTCGCTTCTGCTCAACCTCCGCGCCTGTTCCCCGGCGCGGCATCCCCGCCGGTCAGGCGGCGAAGGAGATGGTTCACGTGTCCGCTACGCCCGTGCTGGCGTTGCGCGGGGTCTCCAAGCGATTCGGTGCCGTTCAGGCGCTCACCGACGTAGAGCTTGAGGTCCATTCCGGTGAAGTGGTCGCCCTGGTGGGCGACAACGGCGCCGGAAAGTCCACGCTGGTCAAGACGATCGCCGGCGTACATCCCATCGATGAGGGCGTCATCGAGTGGGAAGGCAGCAAGGTCCAGATCAACCGGCCGCACGATGCCCAGGGCCTGGGCATCGCGACCGTCTACCAGGACCTCGCGCTGTGCGACAACATCGATGTCGTCGGCAACCTTTACCTGGGCCGGGAGATCCGCAAGCGCGGCATCCTCAACGAGGTCGAGATGGAGAAGAACGCCAGGGAGCTGCTCCAGAGGCTGTCGATCCGCATCCCGAGTGTGCGCATCCCGATCGCCTCGCTCTCCGGTGGTCAGCGCCAGACCGTGGCCATCGCCCGTTCGATGCTCGGCGAGCCCAAGCTCGTCATCCTCGACGAGCCGACCGCGGCCCTTGGTGTCGAGCAGACCGCCCAGGTCCTCGACCTCGTCGAGCGGCTCCGTGAGCGTGGTCACGCGGTCATTCTCATCAGCCACAACATGGCCGATGTGAAGGCCGTCGCCGACCGGGTCGCGGTGCTCCGCCTCGGCCGGAACAACGGCGTCTTCGAGGTCAGGACCACCTCGCAGGAAGAGATCATCTCCGCCATCACCGGTGCCACGGACAATGCCGTGACCCGTCGGGCGGCGCGCACCACGGAGGTTCAGAAGTGAACATCGACAAGACCTCCACCCCCGCCGACGCTCCCGTCGTCAACCCGGAAGCCGCCCACGACGCGGTCACCGCGGTCGACCCCCGGCTGCTGGTACGCGAGCAGGGCTTCGCCGGCTACATCTCGGAGTTCAAGCGGAAGCTGCACTCCGGCGACCTGGGCTCGATGCCGGTGGTGATCGGCCTGATCATCATCGCCATCGTCTTCCAGAGCCTGAACTCGAACTTCCTCTCCTCGCAGAACCTCAGCAACATCGCCGTCGCGATGGTCGCCACCGGCATGATGGCCGTCGGCATCATCTTCGTGCTGATGCTCGGCGAGATCGACCTGTCGGTCGGCTCGGTCAGCGGTGTCTCCGGAGCGATCGTCGCGGTCATGAGCGTCACTCACGGAGTGAACGAGTGGCTGGCGGTCATCGTCGCGATCGCAAGCGGCGCGGCCATCGGCGCCATCCACGGCTTCTTCTTCGCCCGGATCGGCGCACCCGCGTTCGCCGTCACCCTGGCCGGTCTGCTGTTCTGGCTGGGCTTCATGCTCCAGCTCCTCGGTGACCAGGGCACCATCAACCTGGACAGCGAGGGCGTGGTCGGCAAGCTGACCACGTACTACTTCTCGGACGTCGCGGCCTCCTACGGCCTCGCCGCGGTGGCGGTCGCCGGATTCTTCCTCTCGGCCTTCTTCGACGCCCGTCGCCGTGAGGCCGCCGGAATCCCGTCCCGGCCGCTCATCGACATCGTGGTGCGCACGGTGCTGCTCGCCGTGGTGGCCTTCGCCGCCGCGGTCATGTTCAACCAGTACAAGGGCCTGCCGCTCGCGCTCGTGCTGTTCCTGGTGGTGCTGGTCGTGACGGACTTCGTGCTCCGGCGCACCACCTACGGCCGCAAGATCTTCGCGCTCGGCGGCAGTGTCGAGGCATCCCGGCGTGCCGGTATCAACGTCGAGATGGTCCGGATCTCGGTCTTCGCGATCGCGGGCACCTTCGCCGCCATCGGCGGTCTGTTCTGGGCGTCCAAGATCGCGGCGGCCAACCAGAGCGCCGGCGCCGGTGACCTGCTGATGAACGTCATCGCGGCGGCCGTCATCGGCGGCACCAGCCTCTTCGGCGGACGCGGCCGGACCTGGAACGCGCTGCTCGGTGTCATGGTGATCGTCTCGATCCAGTACGGGCTCGCGCTGGAAGGCATCGCCACGCCGATCCAGTACATGATCACTGGTGGCGTACTGCTGGCCACCGTGGTGATCGACTCCGTCACCCGGAAGACCCAGAAGACCGCGGGCCGCGCCTGACCGCGGCTCCGCAGGAGTGCCCGGCACCGCTCGCGGTGCCGGGCACCTCTGTGTAATCACCCGTTTGCGTGATGTAGATCGCACCGCCCGATGACGTCCGCACCAGGCGGAACATTAGACTCGACAAACCGGCACGCTTGACCGCTCAACTGCAAGGAGGCACGGGTGGCCCTGCTGACCCGCATCACGGGACCGCGCGATCTGGACCGGCTCAGCCCGGAGCAGCTCGACCAGCTGGCCGCCGAGATCAGGACCTTCCTCGTGGACGCGGTCTCCAAGACCGGCGGCCACCTCGGTCCCAACCTCGGCGTGGTGGAGCTGACGATCGCCCTGCACCGTGTCTTCGACTCGCCGAAGGACAAGGTCCTCTTCGACACGGGCCACCAGAGCTACGTACACAAGCTGCTGACGGGCCGCCAGGACTTCTCCAAGCTGAAGATGAAGGGCGGCCTGTCCGGCTACCCGGCGCGTGCCGAGTCCGAGCACGACATCATCGAGAACTCCCACGCATCGACCGTGCTCGGCTGGGCCGACGGCCTCGCCAAGGCCAACGAGGTCCTGAAGAAGGACGATCACGTCGTTGCCGTCATCGGCGACGGAGCGCTCACCGGCGGTATGGCCTGGGAGGCGCTGAACAACATCGCCGCCGCCAAGGACCGCCCCCTGGTGATCGTCGTCAACGACAACGAGCGCTCGTACGCCCCCACCATCGGCGGCCTCGCCAACCACCTCGCCACGCTGCGGACGACGGACGGCTACGAGCGTTTCCTGGCCCGCGGCAAGGACATCCTGGAGCGCACCCCCGTCGTCGGGAAGCCGCTCTACGAGACCCTGCACGGCGCAAAGAAGGGCCTGAAGGACTTCATCGCCCCGCAGGGCATGTTCGAGGACCTCGGCCTGAAGTACGTCGGCCCCATCGACGGCCACGACATCGAGGCCCTGGAGTCCGCGCTCGCCCGCGCCAAGCGCTTCGGCGGCCCCGTAATCGTCCACTGCCTCACCGAGAAGGGCCGCGGCTACCAGCCCGCCCTCCAGGACGAGGCGGACCGCTTCCACGCCGTCGGCAAGATCCACCCGGACACCGGCCTGCCGATCTCCACTTCGGGCCTCGACTGGACCTCCGTATTCGGTGAGGAGATGGTCGAGCTCGGCAAGGAGCGCAAGGACGTCGTCGCGATCACCGCGGCGATGCTGCAGCCGGTCGGCCTCGACAAGTTCGCCAAGGCCTTCCCCGACCGGGTCTACGACGTCGGCATCGCCGAGCAGCACGGCGCGGTCTCCGCCGCCGGCCTCGCGACCGGCGGACTGCACCCCGTCTTCGCCGTCTACGCCACCTTCCTCAACCGCGCCTTCGACCAGGTGCTGATGGACGTGGCCCTGCACAAGTGCGGAGTGACCTTCGTGCTCGACCGTGCCGGTGTCACCGGCACGGACGGCGCCTCGCACAACGGCATGTGGGACATGTCGATCCTCCAGGTCGTCCCGGGGCTGCGGATCGCGGCCCCGCGCGACGCCGACCAGGTCCGCGCCCAGCTGCGCGAGGCCGTCACGGTCGACGACGCGCCGACCGTGGTGCGCTTCTCCAAGGGCGCGGTAGGACCTGCCGTGAAGGCCGTCGGCAAGGTCGGCGGCATGGACGTCCTGCGCCATGCCGACGCGGACCGCCCGGACGTCCTGCTGGTCTCCGTCGGCGCGCTCGCCCCGATGTGCCTGGAGATCGCCGACCTGCTCGACGCCCAGGGCATCTCGACCACCGTCGTCGACCCCCGCTGGGTCAAGCCGGTCGACGAGGCGATGGCGCCGCTCGCCGAGCAGCACCGCGTGGTCGTCACGGTCGAGGACAACAGCCGTGTCGGCGGCGTCGGTTCCGCCGTCTCCCAGGCGCTGCGCGACGCCGGTGTCGACGTACCGCTGCGCGACTTCGGCATCCCGCCGCGCTTCCTCGACCACGCCTCCCGCAAGGAGGTCATGGCGGAGATCGGTCTGACAGCCCCGGACATCGCCCGCCAGGTCACCGGACTTGTCGCCAGGCTGGACGGCCGGTTCGAGAGCGAGTCGGTGGAGCCCGCCCGCGACTGACCGCGAGTGACCGGGACTGATCCTTGTCGCCGATGGGCCGGTCGGTCACCCTGTATGGGTGGTCCGACCGGCCCATTCGCGTGAAATCCACCCGTACGGAGCTCTGTCGGGCCACCGATGTCCCAATCATGGCGTTCACGACGAGTGCGTGGAGGTACGCCGGTGAGTACGCAGCAGGAGCAGGGGCCAGCCAGAAATGGGCTGTTCAGGACCAAGACGGTCGAGCAGTCGATCCGTGACACCGAAGAACCGGAGCACGCGCTCAAGAAGTCCCTCACGGCATGGGATCTGACCGTCTTCGGTGTCGGTGTCATCATCGGCACCGGCATCTTCGTCCTCACCGGGAAGGTGGCCAAGGAGAACGCGGGACCTGCGACCGCGCTGGCCTTCGTCGCCGCCGGCATCGTCTGTGCGCTGGCGGCCCTGTGCTACGCCGAGTTCGCCTCAACCGTCCCGGTGGCCGGGTCGGCCTACACCTTCGCGTACGCCTCCATCGGTGAGCTGCCCGCCTGGATCATCGGCTGGGACCTCGTCCTCGAATTCGCGCTCGGCACGGCCGTCGTCGCGGTCGGCTGGTCCGGCTATGTGCGCTCCCTGATGGACAACGCGGACTGGCATCTGCCGAATGCGCTGGAAGGGCCCGACGTGTCAGGCGGCACATTCGACATCCTGGCCTTCCTGCTGGTCCTGGTCCTGACCGCGATTCTGGTGGTCGGCATGAAGCTGTCCGCCAACATCACCGCGGTCGTCGTGGCCATCAAGGTGACGGTGGTCATGATCGTGATCGTCGCGGGGCTGTTCTTCATCGTGGGCGACAACTACTCGCCGTTCATCCCCGACGCGGTGGCCCCGGCGGGCGGGCTGGGCTGGGAAGACGCACCTATGGTTCAGCTGATTTTCGGTTACGACGCCACCAACTTCGGCGTCATGGGCATCTTCACCGCCGCCTCCGTCGTCTTCTTCGCCTTCATCGGCTTCGACGTGGTGGCCACCGCCGCCGAGGAGACCAAGCTCCCGCAGCGCGACATGCCGCGCGGCATCCTGGGCTCGCTCGTGATCTGCACCGTGCTCTACGTCGCCGTCGCGCTCGTCGTGACCGGTATGCAGCACTACACCAAACTGTCCGTCAGCGCCCCCCTCGCGGACGCCTTCAAGTCCGTCGGGCACCCCTGGTACGCCGGTGTGATCAGCTTCGGCGCCGCCATCGGCCTCACCACCGTGTGTCTCATCCTGCTGCTTGGGCAGACGCGCGTGTTCTTCGCGATGAGCCGCGACGGTCTGCTGCCGCGCTTCTTCTCCATCACGCACCCGCGCTTCAGGACCCCGTACCGCCCGACCATCCTGCTTGGCGTCCTCATCGCCGTCATCGCGGGCTTCACCAGCATCAACGAGCTCGCGACCCTGGTGAACATCGGCACCCTCTTCGCGTTTGTCGTCGTGGCCGTCGGCGTGATGGTCCTGCGCCGCACCCGCCCCGATCTGCACCGCGCGTTCCGCACGCCGTGGGTGCCGTTCATCCCGATCGTGTCGATCGCCGCATCGCTCTGGCTGATGCTGAACCTGCCGGGCGAGACGTGGCTCCGCTTCGCCGTCTGGATGCTGATCGGCTTCGTCGTGTACTTCCTCTACGGGCGCCGGAACAGCCGCCTCGGCCGCCAGGGAGCCGACGCCACCTACTAGGTCCTGTCCGGTCGATCAGGCCGGATCAGTGAGCGGGTCTGGCGATGGGGGCACCTCCCGTGCCCGAAGGGCTACGGGGGAGCATCGCAAGACAGGGGGAGAGCCGACGCGGAGCGTCGGCGACTGACGACAACGCGGCGAGCGTGCGTGCCAGGGCACGCGAGCCCGGCAAGATCGGCCGGACAGGAGCTAGATCCCCTTTCCCCGCCCGGCCCCGCAGGTCCCGCTCAGACGGGATCTGCGGGGCCGTACACGGTCCGTGGTCCCAAGCACCGGGCGCCGTACGCCTCCACGCGCCGTCTCAGCTCCCGGTCGGCCGTGACGACCACACAGTCCCGGCCCGCGTCACGGGCGGACGCCAGCTCCACGATCAGATCGTCACCGCTGCCGGGCGCCGATTCGACGCGTACGTCCTGCACGCTCTCCACTCCGCTGGCCGCACCCTCCACGACGAGAACCAGCTCGACGGGACCGGGATGGCCGGGTACACCGGCCGATGCGAAGGCGGTCAGCCGGTCGCGCAGCCGCTCGGCGGCCCCGCGCCGGTCGCGCCACCAGCCGTCCGGGACCGAACCGACCACATTCGCCGCGTCGACGATCACCAGCGCACGCATGCGCACAGCCTCGCACGGCAGAGGCGCGGGTAACGCCGAACGGGCCGTACGGGAAGTCCCGTACGGCCCGTTCGTGCGATGAAGTCCGGCGTTACGCCGGGACGCTCGCGACGCCCTGCGCCAGGAACGGCTTGCCGTTCACCCGCTCGGAGACACCCTCACGGTCCAGGTACGGCGTGATGCCGCCCAGGTGGAAGGGCCAGCCGGCGCCCGTGATCAGGCAGAGGTCGATGTCCTGGGCCTCGGCCACGACACCCTCCTCCAGCATCAGGCCGATCTCCTGCGCGACCGCGTCGAGCACGCGCTCACGGGTCTGCTCCTCGGTGAGGACGACGTCGCCCTGCTTGAGGAGGGCGGCGACCTCCGGGTCCAGCTCCGGCTTGCCGGAGTCGTAGACGTAGAAGCCGCGCTTGCCCGCCTTGACGACCGCGGCCAGGTTCTCGGAGACCGTGAAGCGGTCCGGGAAGGCCCGGTTGAGGGTCTCGGAGACATGCAGACCGATGGCCGGGCCGACGAGCTCCAGGAGGACCAGCGGCGACATCGGCAGACCCAGCGGCTCGACGGCCTTCTCGGCCACCTCGACCGGGGTGCCCTCGTCGATGACGTTCTGGATCTCGCCCATGAAGCGGGTCAGGATGCGGTTGACCACGAAGGCCGGGGCGTCCTTGACCAGTACGGCGGTCTTCTTCAGCTTCCTCGCCACGCCGAAGGCGGTGGCGAGGGCCGCGTCGTCCGTCTTCTCACCGCGGACGATCTCCAGCAGCGGGAGGATCGCGACCGGGTTGAAGAAGTGGAAGCCGACCACACGCTCCGGGTGCTGGAGTTTGGACGCCATCTCGGTGACCGAGAGCGAGGAGGTATTGGTGGCGAGGATCGCGTGCGCCGGGGCGACCGCCTCGACCTCCGCGAACACCTGCTGCTTGACGCCGATCTCCTCGAAGACGGCCTCGATGATGAAGTCGGCGTCGGAGAAGCCCTCGGCCTTGTCCAGCACACCGGTGACCAGGCCCTTGAGGCGGTTGGCCTTGTCCTGGTTGATACGGCCCTTGCCGAGCAGCTTCTCGATCTCGGCGTGGACGTAGCCCACGCCCTTGTCGACGCGCTCCTGGTCGATGTCGGTCAGCACGACCGGCACCTCGAGGCGGCGCAGGAAGAGCAGCGCCAGCTGAGAGGCCATCAGGCCTGCGCCGACGACGCCGACCTTGGTGACCGGGCGGGCCAGGTTCTTGTCCGGGGCACCGGCCGGGCGCTTGCCGCGCTTCTGGACCAGGTTGAAGGCGTAGATGCCGCTGCGCAGCTCGCCGCCCATGATCAGGTCCGCGAGGGCGGTGTCCTCGGCGTCGAAGCCCGCCTGCAGGTCGCCGTCCTTGGCCGCGGCGATGATGTCCAGGGCGCGGTAGGCGGCCGGGGCCGCGCCGTGCACCTTGGAGTCCGCGATGAAGCGGCCGCGCTCGACTGCCTGGTCCCAGCCCTCGCCGCGGTCGATCTCGGGACGCTCGACCGTGAGGTCGCCCTTGAGGACGGACGCCGTCCAGATCAGCGACTGCTCGAGGAAGTCCGCGCCCTCGAAGATCGCGTCGGCGATCCCGAGCTCGAAGACCTGCTTGCCCTTGAGCTGCTTGTTCTGGTTGAGCGAGTTCTCGATGATCACCGAGACTGCCTTGTCCGCGCCGATCAGGTTCGGCAGGATCGCGCAGCCGCCCCAGCCCGGGACGAGACCGAGGAAGACCTCGGGCAGCGAGAAGGCCGGGATCGCCTGGGAGACGGTGCGGTACGAGCAGTGCAGACCGACCTCGACGCCGCCGCCCATGGCCGCGCCGTTGTAGTACGCGAAGGTCGGGACCGCGAGGCCGGAGAGACGCTTGAAGACGTCGTGGCCGCCCTTGCCGATGGCGAGCGCGTCCTCATGCCGCTTCAGCAGCTCGACGCCCTTGAGGTCGGCGCCTACGGCGAAGATGAACGGCTTGCCGGTGATGCCGATGCCGACGATCGCGCCATCGGCCGCCTCCTTCTCGACCTGGTCGATGGCGGCGTTCAGGTTCGCCAGCGACTGGGGGCCGAAGGTGGTCGGCTTGGTGTGGTCCAGGCCGTTGTCCAGCGTGATGAGGGCGAACGTGCCCGCGCCCGCGGGGAGGTCGAGGTGGCGCACGTGCGCCTGCGTCACGACCTCGTCCGGGAACAGCTCGGCCGCGCCCTTCAGGAGTTCAGCGGTGCTCACTTGTTGCCTCCGTCGAAGTGCGGGTTCTCCCAGATGACCGTCGCGCCCATGCCGAAGCCGACACACATGGTGGTCAGGCCGTAGCGGACGTGCGGCTGCTCCTCGAACTGCCGCGCCAGCTGCGTCATCAGACGCACACCGGAGGAGGCCAGCGGGTGGCCGTACGCGATGGCGCCGCCGTACTGGTTGACGCGCGCGTCGTCGTCCGCGATGCCGTAGTGCTCAAGGAAGGCCAGCACCTGGACGGCGAAGGCCTCGTTGATCTCGAACAGGCCTATGTCGTCGATCGACAGGCCCGCCTTGGCGAGGGCCTTCTCGGTCGACGGGATCGGGCCGTAGCCCATGACCTCGGGCTCGACACCGGCGTACGCGAACGAGACGAGCCGCATCTTCACCGGCAGGCCCAGCTCACGCGCGACGTCCTCGGAGGCGAGGAGCGAGGCGGTGGCGCCGTCGTTGAGACCGGCGGCGTTGCCCGCGGTGACCCGGCCGTGCGCACGGAACGGCGTCTTCAGCCCGGCCAGCGACTCCAGGGTGGTCCCCGGGCGCATAGGCTCGTCGGCGGTGGCGAGGCCCCAACCGGTCTCGCCCGCCTCGGCGTTGGTGCGACGTACGGAGACCGGCACCAGGTCCTGCTGGATCTTGCCGTTGGCGTACGCCTTCGCGGCCTTCTCCTGCGAGCGCACGGCGTACTCGTCGGCGCGCTGCTTGGTGATGGTCGGGTAGCGGTCGTGCAGGTTCTCGGCGGTCATGCCCATGAAGAGGGCGGACTCGTCGACGAGCTTCTCGCTCACGAACCGCGGGTTCGGGTCGACGCCCTCGCCCATGGGGTGACGGCCCATGTGCTCGACGCCACCGGCGATCACGACGTCGTACGCGCCGAAGGCGATCGAACCGGCGGTCGCCGTCACGGCGGTCATCGCGCCCGCGCACATGCGGTCGATGGAGTAGCCGGGGACGGACTGCGGCAGACCCGCGAGGATGCCGGCGGTGCGGCCGAGGGTGAGGCCCTGGTCGCCGATCTGCGTGGTCGCGGCGATGGCGACCTCGTCGATACGGGCGGGGTCGAGGTCCGGGTTGCGGCGCAGCAGCTCCCGGATCGCCTTCACGACGAGATCGTCGGCACGGGTCTCGTGGTAAATGCCCTTCGGGCCCGCCTTGCCGAACGGGGTGCGGACGCCGTCGACGAAGACGACGTCCCTGACGGTACGAGGCACGATGGCTCTCCTCCAGGGTGCGGGATGGCACTGCTGCGGGCGCACGGCTAAGCGCGCGCTTCCTCCATCATGCTACTTGCGGGTAACCATCGTGCACAGCCCCAGCGACGGGAGCGGCGAACGTCACATGGGGCGCCGCCCCGGAACTCCGCGCCTCAAAAACGCCGGCGGGGCTGAAGTTCAGCCCGTCCGGCGTTTGAGGACACGCGCGAAGCGCGTACGGGGTTGGGGGCGGAGCCCCCACGCGGCGGAGCCGCACATGTCACAGCCGGGAAGGAGCGGGTAGGGGACAAGGCCCACCACAGACGTCAGGCCGTCGCCGTCAACGCTTCCGTCAGGAGCTGAGCCACCTGCTCGATCTGCCAGGCGCGCGCGCCATGCAGAGCCAGTGCCTCGGACACCGCCTCCATCGTCGGTTCGAGCGGCGGCTCCCAGCACACCCGCCGCACCGTGTCCGGCGTGATCAGGTTCTCCTGCGGCATACCCACCTCCTCGGCGAGTGCCGAGACCGCCGCGCGCGCCGCGGAGAGCCGGGCCGCGGCCGCCGGGTCCTTGTCCGCCCACGAGCGCGGCGGTGGCGGCCCGTTCAGCGGCTGGCCCGGCTGCGGCAGCTCGGCGTCGGGCAGCGCCTTCGAGCGGTCGACGGCCGCCTGCCACTGCTCCAGCTGACGCCGCCCCATCCGGTGCCCGAACCCGGGCAGCGCGGTGAGCGCCTGCACGTTCGCGGGTACGGCGAGCGCCGCCTCGACGATCGCGGCATCGCTGAGCACCTTGCCCGGCGATACATCGCGCCGCTGCGCCACCGCGTCGCGTGCGTTCCAGAGCTCCCGTACGACGGCCATCTGGCGACGGCGCCGCACCTTGTGCATCCCGGACGTACGGCGCCAGGGATCCTTGCGCGGGGGAGCGGGCGGGGCCGAGGCGATCGCGTCGAACTCCTGGTACGCCCAGTCCAGCTTGCCCTGCCTGTCCAGTTCCTTCTCCAGCGCGTCGCGCAGATCGACCAGCAGCTCCACATCGAGCGCGGCGTAACGCAGCCACGGCTCGGGCAGCGGGCGGGTCGACCAGTCGACCGCCGAGTGGCCCTTCTCCAGGGCGTAACCGAGTACGGACTCGACCATCGCGCCGAGCCCCACCCGCGGAAAGCCCGCGAGCCGCCCGGCCAGCTCGGTGTCGAAGAGCCGGGTGGGGATCATGCCTATTTCGCGCAGGCAGGGAAGGTCCTGGGTGGCCGCGTGCAGAATCCACTCCACGCCGGCCAGTACCTCGCCGAGCCCGGAGAGATCGGGACAGCCGACGGGATCGATGAGCGCACTGCCCGCGCCCTCGCGGCGCAGCTGTACGAGATAGGCCCGCTGCCCGTAGCGGTAGCCGGATGCGCGCTCGGCGTCGACGGCCACGGGGCCGGTGCCGGAGGCGAATGCGGCGATCACTTCGGCAAGCGCGGCGTCGTCGGCGACCACCGGAGGAATGCCTTCACGGGGCTCCAGCAAGGGAATCGGCGCCGATTCGACGTCGTCCGGGGGAGCGCCCCCGGTGGTTCGCAGTGCGGTCTCTGCTGCGGTCTCTTGGGCGTCGGTCACGTGTCAAGGGTATCTGTGAACGGAAGGCGCCCGTCGACGGAACGTTCCGTCGACGGGCGCGAAAGAAATGTACAGCGGTCAGTGGATGATGCCGGTGCGCAGTGCGACGGCCACCATCCCGGCGCGGTCGCCCGTGCCGAGCTTGCGTGCGATACGGGCGAGGTGGCTCTTGACGGTCAGCGCGGACAGGCCCATGGAGACGCCGATCGCCTTGTTGGACTGGCCTTCGGCGACCAGGCGGAGCACCTCGACCTCACGGCCGGAGAGCTCGCGGTAGCCGCCCGGGTGGCTCGGGGCACCCGGGGGGCGGCGGTGCATCCGGCCGGCCGCGGCGCCGATGGGGGCGGCGCCGGGACGGGTCGGGTGCCCGATGTTCGTACGCGTACCGGTGACGACATATCCCTTGACGCCGCCCGCGAGGGCGTTGCGTACGGCGCCGATGTCGTCGGCGGCGGAGAGGGCGAGGCCGTTGGGCCACCCCGCGGCTCGGGTCTCGGACAGGAGGGTCAGCCCGGAACCGTCGGGCAGGTGGACGTCGGCAACGCAGATGTCGCGCGGGTTGCCGACGCGGGGACGGGCCTCCGCGATGGACGACGCCTCGATGACGTCACGCACTCCGAGGGCCCACAGGTGGCGGGTGACGGTGGAGCGGACGCGCGGGTCGGCCACGACGACCATGGCCGTCGGCTTGTTCGGGCGGTAGGCGACCAGGCTTGCGGGCTGCTCGAGAAGAACTGACACCAGGCCTCCTGGGGGGAAGGTGCGGGACGGAGCCGGCTCGGGGATGAAGCCGGGGCGAACCGTGCAGTTAGGGTCACAGACCTCTTCGGCAGCGAACCCTCCCGCCTTTAGAGAATGATCACGATTTGGTGAGTAACAATTGGTGCAATTCGGACGAGTGATCGATCATCCTACGAACGAACCGTCCTGAGCGGGCGCACCAGCACGAGCGCGGGCGCACGGCCGGCGCGGCCCGGATCAGCCCGAGGTCGGGCGTGAGTTCCGGCGCGTCCGCCGCCCGGTGTCCCCGCCCGCTCGGTGTCCCGCGCGGGCGGACTCGTTGCGCTCGGTGCACGCGGGTGCCGGGCTCCGGTGCGACCGCGCGCGGTGCACCCGGAAGCCGACTTCTGGTGCGTCCGCGTCCGGCGTCCCCGGGTTGCCGGTGCGTCCGGGCACAGTGTCCCGGGCGCGGCCTGGCCGCGATGTCAGCGCTGCTGCGGACCCCGACGCTGCGGGAGCGATACGACACCCGTCGCCGTGTCCCCCTGACCCGCCGTCGCAGGCGGCAGTCCGGCGATCTGGCAGAGCAGATCGCACCAGGCCGCGAGGTGTGCGGCGGAGTCGGGAACCCCGCCCAGACCCTCCCGCGGTGTCCACGACGCGCGGATCTCGATCTGCGTCGCCGGACGCCGCTCGGAGAGTCCACCGAAATAGTGAGACCCCGCGCGGGTGACGGTGCCGCTCGGGTCCCCGTACGAGAGACCGCGCGCCTCCATCGCACCCGTCAGCCACGACCAGCAGACCTCGGGAAGCAGCGGATCGGTCGCCATCTCCGGCTCCAGCTCCGCGCGCACCAGCGTCACCAGCCGGAAGGTGCCCTGCCAGGCATCGTGACCGGCCGGGTCGTGCAGCAGTACGAGGCGGCCGTCCGCGAGATCCTCGTCGCCGTCGACGACCGCAGCCTCCAGCGCGTACGCATGCGGGGCGAGCCGCTGCGGCGGGCGCGTCGGATCCACCTCGATCTCCGGGCGCAGACGCGCAGTCCGCAGCGCGTCGACCGCCTGCCGGAACGCACGCGGGACGGCATTCCCCTCCGCACTGTCCGGGTCGTCAGTGCTGTTGGAATGATCGGAAAAATGTCCCTGAGCCGCAGCCATGCGGGGAAGAGTAGGCGGAACGGGGGCTTCGCGCAGGGAGGGACACCCGGCCCGGGGCGGCCACTTCCGGACTACGTGCGAAGATTCTGGGCGTGAGTGCCAATGACCGCCCCTCGGGCCAGCCGACGAAGACGTACGACTCCGCGTTCATGAAGGCTTGCAGGCGTGAGCCGGTGCCTCATACGCCGGTCTGGTTCATGCGTCAGGCGGGGCGCTCACTGCCCGAATACCTGAAGGTGCGCGAGGGCATCCCGATGCTCGAGTCGTGCATGCAGCCCGAGCTCGTCACCGAGATCACGCTGCAGCCGGTGCGCCGCCACAAGGTTGACGCCGCGATCTACTTCAGCGACATCGTCGTACCCCTCAAGGCCATCGGCGTCGACCTCGACATCAAGCCCGGCGTCGGCCCGGTCGTCGCCGAGCCGATCCGCACCCGCGCCGACCTGGCGCGCCTGCGTGATCTGACGCCCGAGGACGTCTCGTACGTCACCGAGGCCATCGGCATGCTCACCGGCGAGCTGGGCTCCACCCCGCTCATCGGCTTCGCGGGCGCGCCCTTCACCCTCGCGAGCTACCTCGTCGAGGGCGGCCCCTCGCGCAACCACGAGCACACCAAGGCGCTGATGTACGGCGACCCGCAGCTGTGGGCCGATCTGCTCGACCGCCTCGCGGAGATCACCTCCGCCTTCCTCAAGGTGCAGATCGAGGCGGGCGCGAGCGCCGTGCAGCTCTTCGACTCCTGGGTGGGCGCACTCGCCCCCGCCGACTACCGCCGCTCGGTGATGCCCGCGTCGGCCAAGGTCTTCGACGCGGTGGCCTCGTACGGAGTGCCGCGCATCCACTTCGGCGTGGGTACCGGTGAACTGCTCGGCCTGATGGGCGAGGCGGGTGCGGACGTCGTCGGCGTCGACTGGCGCGTCCCCCTGGACGAGGGCGCCCGCCGCGTCGGCCCCGGCAAGGCCCTTCAGGGCAACCTCGACCCGGCTGTCCTGTTCTCCACCCAGGAGGCTGTGGAGACCAAGACCCGCGAGGTACTGGACGCGGCGGCGGGCCTGGAGGGACATGTCTTCAACCTGGGTCACGGCGTCCTGCCGACGACGGACCCGGACGCCCTGACGCGTCTGGTGGAGTACGTGCACACGCGCACCGCGCGCTAGAACCGGGGGACGGCTCCACGTGACACAGGATTCCCCGACGCTGGCCCTGCCCCGCATGCGGCAGGAGCCGGCGCCGGAGCACATAACCGTGCCCGCGCCCAGGCGCGGGCGAATAGCGGCCCTGGACGGCCTGCGACTGCTCGCGGCGCTGATGGTGGTGGCCTACCACTACCTGGCGCGCGGCGAGGGCTGGTCGGCGTCCGGGCAGGCCAAGTTCCCGACCGCTTTCCCCTTCGCCGCCTACGGGTGGCTGGGCGTGGAGCTCTTCTTCCTGATCAGCGGCTTCGTCATCTGCATGAGCTGCTGGGGCCGGTCGGTCGGCGACTTCTTCACCTCCCGGGTCACCCGGCTCTACCCGGCCTATTGGTTCGCCGTTCTCGCCACCACGGCGGTGGTTCTGCTCAGGTGCTGCGGGCGGCGGGCACCGCCGCCCCGAAGCACACCAGCCCTTCTGGCCGGTCGTCGCCGTCCTCGCGGTGTGCTTCGGCGTGATGGGACTCGTGGCGACCGGGAAACTGTCGTGGGTGACGTGGCGCTGGCTGCCGTACGCGGGCGCCGCCACGTACCCCCTCTATCTGCTGCACCAGAACATCGGCTGGGAACTCATCAGGGTGCTGGAGCCCCGTGTACCGGCGTATGCGCTGGTCGGTCTGCTGGTCGGGGTGATGCTGCTGACCGCCTATCTGGTGCACCGGCTGGTGGAGCGGCCGCTGGCCCGGCCGCTGCGGCGCCGGCTCGACAAGGCGCTGGCCGACGCGAGGCGGTAGAGCCCGTTGCTCTAGAGCCCCTCCCGGCGGACCGCTGTCACCGACTTGCGGGCCGCCACCAGGACCGGGTCCCAGACCGGGGAGAACGGTGGGGCGTAGCCGAGGTCCAGGGCCGTCATCTGTTCCACCGTCATTCCGGCCGTCAGCGCCACCGCCGCGATGTCGACGCGCTTCGCGGCGCCCTCGGTGCCGACGATCTGGACGCCCAGCAGCCTGCCCGTACGGCGTTCCGCGAGCATCTTCACCGTCATCAGTGCGGCGCCGGGGTAGTAGCCGGCGCTGTTCGTCGACTCGATCGTGGCCGTGACGTACTGCAGGCCCACCGCGCGCGTGTCCTTCTCGCGCAGGCCGGTGCGGGCGATCTCCAGTTCGCAGACCTTGCTGACGGCCGTGCCCACCACACCCGGGAACGTCCCGTATCCGCCGCCCACGTTCGAGCCGATGATCTGGCCGTGCTTGTTGGCGTGCGTGCCCAGCGCGATATGGCGCTCGCGGCCGGAGACCAGGTCGAGGACCTCCACACAGTCGCCGCCCGCCCAGATGTTCTCGTGGCCGCGGACCCGCATTGCCAGATCGGTGAGCAGCCCGCCGTACTCACCGAGGGGCAGGCCCGCGGCCCGGGCGAGAGTGGTCTCAGGTTCGACGCCGATGCCGAGGACCACAACGTCCGCCGGGTAGTCCCCGTCCTCCGTGGCCACCGCGCGGACCCGGCCGTCCTCGCCCGTGAGGATCTTGGTGACCTCGGCGCCGCCCACGGTCGTGATGCCCATGCGGTCCATCGCGGCATGGACCAGGCGGCCCATGTCCGGGTCGAGTGTGGACATCGGCTGCTCGCCGCGGTTCAGGACCGTCACCTCGAAACCGTGCTTCAGCAGGGCCTCCGCCATCTCGACGCCGATGTAGCCCGCGCCGACGACGACCGCCCGGCGGCCCTCGATGCCGTTCAGGGTGTCCAGCAGGTCCTGGCCGTCGTCGAGGGTCTGCACCCCGTGTACGCCTGGCGCGTCTATGCCGGGCAGCGCCGGGCGGACCGGGCGCGCGCCCGTCGCGATGACCAGCTTGTCGAAGCCGGTCCACGCCTCCGTGCCCGTCTCCAGGTCACGGGAGCGCACCCGCCCGCCCGGGACGTCGATCTCCGTCACTTCCGTGCGCATCCGGAGATCGATGTCGCGCTCGCGGTGCTCGGTCGGCGTCCGGGCGATCAGATCGTCGCGCTCGGGCACATTACCGCCCACCCAGTACGGAATCCCGCACGCCGAGTACGAGCTGAAGTGGCCGCGCTCGAACGCGACGATCTCCAGCTCGTCCGGGCCCTTGAGCCTGCGTGCCTGCGATGCGGCGGACATGCCCGCCGCATCGCCCCCGATGACCACCAGCCGCTCCATCGTCATGGGAACACGCTACGGGTGAACGGCGGTTCAGTCCTGGTCGGGGCCCGGGTAGGGCGGGTGCGCCGGACCGGGCGCGGGAGCCGTGGCCTCGGCAACCGGACGCCTGCCCAGCCGGGGCCGCAGCACCCAGCGCCACAGCGCGTACAGCGCCGCGAGGACCGCCGCGAACGGAGCCACCGCGCCGATCGCCACCGTTATCCACCGCACTGTCGCCGCCAGCGCGTCCCAGCCGCCGCCCAGGGCGTCCAGGAAGCCGGGGTCGTCGTCCTCCTTGGTCTCCTTCTTCTCGGTCTCGGAGAGCGAGAGCGTGATGGTCGCAAGCGTCGTACGGTCCTTGAGCGCGGCCTGCTGGGCGAGCAGCGATTCCAACTCCGCCTGACGGCTGCTCAGTTGACCCTCCAGCGTGACCACGTCGCTGAGCTTGTCGGCCCGGTCCATCAGTGCCCGTACGCGGTTCACGCTCGCCCGCTGAGTGGCTATCCGGCTCTCCACGTCGACGACCTGGTCGGTGACGTCCTTGGCGTCGGCCTTGCGGGAGAGCAGCTTTCCGGCACCGGCCAGCTCGGCGAGGACCTCGTCGTACTTCTCCTGCGGGACGCGCAGGACGAGACGCGAGGTCACATGGGTGTCGTCGATCCGCTCGGTGGACTCGTTGGCGACATGGCCCCCGGCGTTCTCGGCCGTCCCGCGGGCGGCCGCGAGCGCCTTGGAAGCGTCCTTGACCTCCACGTCGAGTTCGGCCGTGCGGATGATGTGGGTCGGCAGCAGCGGCTGCTTGGGCTGCTTCGGATCGGCCTGCCGCGCGCCGGAATCCTTGTCGCCGGCGTACCCCGAGCCCGCCGCCCCCTCCGCCGCGGGCTTTGCGGCCGCCTTGTCGTCAGTGGCGGATTGGTCGTTCGCTGCGCCGCTGCACCCCGCGAGGGCGAGTGAAGCGGTGAGAAACAGTGCCGCGACCGTACGACGTGCACGCATACAGGCCCCCCGGGGACAGATGGTGAGTGTTGCCGGTTCGACGTTCGACGCACCTGTGCGGGTTGCCCACTTTCGGTCCCGAAGCGGTCACGGTCAGGACTCGGTACGGGGTTTGAGAGAGTTGCCTTATGCAGCGTTCCATTAACCGCGTGGACCCGGGTACGGGTCATGTCGTCGTCGTCGGAGGCGGCATCGCCGGTCTCGCCGCCGCCCACCGGCTGCTCGCCTCCGGGGTGCGCGTCACCCTCCTCGAAGCCACCGACCGTCTCGGCGGCAAGCTCCAGGCGGGCGAGATCGAGGGCGCCCCCGTCGACCTCGGCGCCGAGTCGATGCTCGCCCGCCGCCCCGAAGCCGTCGAACTGGCCCGTGCCGTGGGTCTCGCCGACCGGCTCCAGCCGCCCGCGACGGCCAGCGCCTCCGTCTGGACGCGCGACGCGCTGCGCCCGATGCCCAAGGGCCATGTGATGGGCGTGCCGGCCGACCCGGCGGCCCTCGCCGGGCTGCTCACGCCCGAGGGCGTCGCCCGTATCGAGCATGAGCGGGACCTCCCGCCGGCCGAGCTCGGAGACGACGTCGCGGTGGGCGCGTATGTCGCCGAGCGCCTGGGCCGCGAGGTCGTCGACCGGCTGGTCGAGCCGCTGCTCGGCGGGGTGTACGCGGGCGACGCGTACCGCATCTCCATGCGTGCCGCCGTCCCCCAGCTCTTCGAGGCCGCCAAGACCCACGCCTCGCTGCTCGAAGGCGTACGCGACATCCAGGCCAAGGCCGCCGGGCAGCAGGCCGCCGGGCCCGTCTTCATGGGCATCGAAGGTGGTGTGGGGCAGCTGCCGCGCGCCGTCGCCGACGCCGTACGCGACCAGGGCGGCGAGATCCTGATGGAGACGCCCGTCCTCGGCATGACCCGTACCGCCGGGGGCTGGGACATCCGCACCGATCAGTGCGTCATCGCGGCCGACGCGGTGGTCCTCGCGACCCCCGCCTGGTCCGCGTCTGCGCTGCTCGCCGCCGAGTGCCCGGCCGCCGCGGCCGAGCTCGGCCAGGTCGAGTACGCCTCGATGGCCCTGGTCACCATGGCATTCCGGCGCAGCGACCTGTCCGGAATGCCGGACGGCAGCGGCTTCCTGGTGCCGCCCGTCGACGGCCACACCATCAAGGCGTCCACGTTCTCCACGCGTAAGTGGGGCTGGGTGGACGAGGGTTCCCCGGACCTCTTCGTCCTGCGCACCTCGATCGGGCGTTACGGCGATGAGGAGCATCTGCACCGCGAGGACGCCGAGCTCGTCGGGGTGTCCCTGCGCGATCTCGGCGAGGCCACCGGACTGGCCGCCAGGCCCGTGGCCACCGAGGTGACCCGGTGGATCGGCGGACTGCCGCAGTACCCCGTGGGGCATCTGACGCGCGTCGCCCGCATCCGCGAGGAGATCGCCAAACTGCCGGGTCTCAGGGTCTGCGGCGCGGCATACGACGGTGTCGGCATCCCCGCCTGCATCGCCAGTGCCCGGCGCGCGGCCGACGAGATCCTCGCCACGGCCACCCTGGCGCGGAGCGCGGATCACGAGGCGGGAGAATAGCCCCATGAGTGCGACCGAAAAGATTCCGAACGCAGGCAAGAAGGCCAAGGACCTCAACGAGGTCATCCGGTACACGCTGTGGTCCGTCTTCAAGCTGCGCGATGTGCTGCCCGAGGACCGTTCCGGTTACGCCGACGAGGTCCAGGAGCTGTTCGACCAGCTCGCCGCCAAGGACGTCACCGTGCGCGGCACGTACGACCTGTCCGGGCTGCGCGCCGACGCCGACGTCATGATCTGGTGGCACGCCGAGACCGCGGACGAGCTTCAGGAGGCGTACAACCTCTTCCGCCGCACCCGGCTCGGCCGCGCTCTGGACCCGGTCTGGTCGAACATGGCGCTGCACCGCCCGGCCGAGTTCAACAAGGCGCACATCCCGGCCTTCCTGGCCGACGAGACGCCGCGCAACTATGTCTCGGTCTACCCCTTCGTGCGCTCCTACGACTGGTACCTGCTGCCCGACGAGGACCGCCGCAGGATGCTCGCCGACCACGGCAAGATGGCCCGCGGCTACCCGGACGTGCGGGCCAACACGGTGGCGTCGTTCTCGCTCGGCGACTACGAGTGGATCCTGGCCTTCGAGGCCGACGAGCTGCACCGCATCGTCGACCTGATGCGTCATCTGCGCGCCTCCGAGGCGCGTATGCACGTCCGCGAAGAGGTCCCGTTCTACACGGGGCGGCGGAAGTCGCTGGCGGAACTGGTATCGGGCCTCGCCTGACCCGGAGGATCAGACGGTGTGCGGCACCTTCGGTGTGGCCGCACGCCGCTCCGGCGAGACCGGGTTCGGCTCCGGGTGCGGTGCGCACGAAGCGTGCCGCACCGGCGTCTTGCCGTGCAGCAGGTAGTCCTCCATGTAGGCGTTGACGCACTCGTTGCTGCCGCCGCCGATGCCGTGCGTACCGGCGTCCTCCTCCGTGATCAGCACGGCACCCTTCAGCCGCTGCGCCAGCTCGCGCGCCCCCTCGTACGGTGTCGCCGCGTCCCGCTCGGCGGCCAGGATCAGCGTCGGCGGCAGCGCGCCGCGCTGCGTACGTACTTCCAGCGGCTGTTGCCGTGGCGCGGGCCAGAACGCGCACGGCAGATTCATGAAGGCGTTGTCCCAGGTCTCGAACGGCGCCTTGCGCGCGAGATGGGTGTTGTCGCGGTCCCAGACTTCCCACTCGGTCGGCCAGGGGGCGTCGTTGCACTCGACGGCGGTGTAGACGGCGTTGCCGTTCTCCGCGTCCCGCGCCTCCTCCGGCCGTGGGGCGGCCTGGCTGATCAGTGGCTTCTCATTGCCCTTCAGAAACTCCGAGAGCGCGGTGGCACGCGGGATCCACAGGTCGTCGTAATAGCCCGCCCCCAGGAACGCCGCGTGCAGCTGGCCGGGGCCGACGACGCCGCCCGCGGGTTTCAGCGCGAGACGGGCGCGCACCCTCTCGTAGCTGTTCGCCACCGCTTCGGGCGTGGCGCCCAGGTGGTAGGTGCGGTCGTGCTTGGCCACCCAGGCGCGGAAGTCCGCCCAGCGGCTCTCGAAGGCGAGCGACTGGTCGAGGTTGCTGCGGTACCAGATCTCGCGCCGCTCCGGGTTGACCGCCGAGTCGAAGACCATACGGCGTACATGCGAGGGGAAGAGGGTCGCGTAAAGCGCACCGAAGTAGGTGCCGTACGAGGCGCCCATGAAGGTCAGCTTCTGCCGGCCGAGCGCTGCCCGCAGCACATCGAGGTCGCGGGCGTTGTTGAGCGAGGTGTAGTGGCGCAGGGACTCTCCCGCGTTGCTCGCGCAGCCCTGCGCGTAGGCCTGCGCCCGCGCGATCCGCTCCTTCTTGTACGAGGCCGAGGGATGCACCGGCGCCAGGGTGGGCGCCTTGCTGAAGTCCGCCGGGTCCTGGCAGGACAGCGGGGCGGAGCGGCCGACGCCGCGCGGGGAGTAGCCCACGATGTCGTACGCCCCGGCGATCCGCTTCCACTCGGGGAGCCGGGCGGCCAGCGGGAAGTACATGCTGGAAGCGCCGGGACCGCCGGGGTTGTAGACGAACGCCCCCTGGTATTCGGCCGCCGTCCCGCTCGCCTTCACGCGGCTGACGGTCAGCGAGATCTGACGGCCCGACGGCTCGGCGTAGTCGAGCGGGACGGTGACCGTGCCGCACTGAACGGGGGAGGGCAGCATCTCGGCCTTGGGGCAGGGGCCGAAGTGGATACCGGCAGCCTCGGCACGGCGGGCGGCGATGGCCGTGCCGTACGACTCGGCGTCCGCGGTGCTCGTGCCGCCGGCCGGGGCGACGGCCAGCGCGGTGATGACAAGGGAACCGAGGCTTGTCACTGCCCCGTACATCGCCACTGCTCTCATCGTGTTCCCTTCGTGCGGACGTCACCGTTCGGCAAAGGGAACGCAGAGCATTTCTACTTGTAAAGGACCAATGTCCGGGTGTCGGAGTCAATGACTCCGATGCGCCATGCGGCCGTTCGTCAGCGCCGCCCGCAGCCGCGGATCGTCGAGCGCGCGGACGCCGCCCACTGCGAGCGCGGTGAGCGTGTCCTTGGAGGACGTGGGGGAGAGCGTGCCGAGCAGACGCTGGCCGTCGGGCGATGCCCAGCGTGTGTACGGATGCACCTCGATACGCGCGATGGCCAGACAGCCCAGGGTGAGGAGCAGGGGAAGCGCGAACCAGCCGAGCACCGGTGCGGTCGCGGCCTGGCCCTGAGGGAGCATCAGCAGGGCGGCGCCCGCCATCGCGACCGTGAGCGCGCTCGCGCCCTGAACGCCGCGCACGGCGGCCGCGACACCCGACCTGGTGCCGTCCGGGACGGCGAGCCCGGCGCTGACGAGCCGGTCGGCGATGGCCCTGACCGCGTCGGCGGCGGAGGCGGCCGCCCGTACCGGCGCTATCCGTGCCTGGCCCGCGGGCCCTATCGCGCCGATGACCGAGCGCTCCAGGTCGTCCTCGCCCTCCGGGTCGACGACCGTGGCCCAGCCGGTGTGTGCGAGCAGCAGCATGCGGCGGCGGTGCATCGAGACCAGGGTGAGCTCCGCGACCCGGTGCGGGCCACCGGACAGGAAGGCCGCCTCGTACAGGCTCAACTCCCGCTTCCTTCCGGCTCCTTCGGGGGACAGGCGGGCGGCTTCCAGCGCGGCGACGCAGAGCCGGGCGCAGCTGATGGCTGCCGCGGCCCAGGCCACCAGCACGAACAGGACCCAGAGCATGGCTGGTTTCTACGCGAGATGTCCGCGGGAGCGCCATGGGTTGTTCACCATGCGGACCGTGGCGTTATCTGTTCGTGACGTCGGAGCGGGGGCGGGATGCCGCGGGCGGCAGTGAGAAGGAGGGGGGCGGGGTGGGCGTGACGGCCTCGGCCGGCGGTGGTGTCGCCCCCGAGGCGGGCGGCGGTGGTCCGGTCGGGCTTGCGGTCCCGGTGCCCGCGGCCTGATTCGCGATGGCGTCGAAGTCGACGAGGCCGGTTGCCTCCAGGATCTTGATGTGGTCCAGGACGGTGGTGTTGGCGTCGTCGGCGAGTTCGCGCACAAGGGTGTTGCGGGTGCTGTTGCGGATGTCCGCGACGAGCGAGAAGACCTTGCCGTGAGCCCGGCGCAGGATGTTGGCGAACTTCGTCTCGTACTCCTGGCCGCGCGCTTTGGTGAACTCCTTCAGCCAGCCCTGCTGCTGGGTGGTCGGCTGGTTCGGCAGCTCCAGGTTCAGCCGTGCCGCGACCTCGCGGACGCGGGCGTCGAGATAGGTGTGGCCCTCGACGAGGTGCTCGCCGGCCGTCTTGACCGCGACCGTGGGGGCGCGGCCGACAGCCTGCTGGCCTGCGGGCAGCTCCCACAGACCGGCGAGTCTGACCCGGACGACGAAGTCACGGTCGGCGGCGGAGAGCGGGCCCCAGGGGGTGGTGACGGAACCGGCCCTGAGATTGGCCTCCGCGGTTCCTGAACGGTCGTCGTACGACCAGACGGGGAAGAGGATCGCGGCGATGGTCGCCGTCAGTGCGACGACGATCAGGCCGGTGCCGGTGAGGAAACGCATGGTGCCTCCTGCGTGCGGTCCGCACGCTAGTCGGCTGCGTGATGATCCTGTGGGCGGTTGGAGGAAGTGCGAGGTGGTGGGTGCCAGGTCCCGTCCGGTCGATCAGGCCGGATCATTGAGCGGGTCTGGCTACGGGGGAGTCGGCGACCACGACAACGCAGCGAGGTGCCGTGCCAGGGCACGCGAGCCCGGCAAGATCGGCCGGACAGGACCTGGGGCGACTCAGGAGCTGCTGCCGCAACTGGAGCCGGACGACGATCCGCAGCTGGAGCCGGACGAGCTGCCGCAGCTGGACCCACCGCCCGACGAACCGCCGCAGCTGGACCCGCTGCTGCAGCTCGAGCCGCCGGACGAACCGCCGCTGCCGCAGCTGGAGCTCCCGCAGCTCGATCCTCCCGGGCTCGACCCGGCGCACCACACGGTCGTCGAGTACGAGTTCGAGTACGACGGTGAGTGGCTGCTCGTCCGGGGCGACGGGATACGGGCTGCCGCGATCAGCTGCGCCTGGAGCGCCGGGTCCGGCACCGCGCGCAGGCCGTGCAGCGCGACGAGATGGGCCACCGAGTACGCCTGCGCGTACTGGATTCCGTACGAGCGCAGCGCGTGCTGCCCGGCCGTGGTGACCCGGCGCCGGGAGCGGGCAGCCACGACGAACCCGATCACGCTGCCGGGGATCAGCGCCGGGAAGACCATGACGATGAACGGCGGTCCGGATTCGTTTTCCCCGATGAAGCTGATGATGGTGACGGCGAAGGCGACCGGCAGTGCGAGCAGGCTCAGGATGCCCTGGACGAGACCCCACACCGCAAGGCCGCGGTGCTGTCCTGGCGGTGTCATCAGACTTCGGGCGGCGAGGCCGTCGCCGATCTCCTGCACGGCCGGGTGCCGCATCACCGCGCGGCGCAGCGTGTGCAGCGCCCCGGTCGGCGCGGCGGCCAGCTGCTCGAACACCGCGCGCTCGACGGGGTCATGGGCGAGCGGATGGAGTACGGAGACGATGCCGGGGCCGCCGATGGCCAGCCGGCCGTCCGCGTGCAGCGCGGCGATCGCCGAGTCCACGACCCTGGCCGGGCCGCCGCTGAGGAACGCGGCCTCGTAGACATGCTGGATGGGCCCCGCGGCCAGGTGGCCCGGCCGGGCGGAGGACGAGCGGACCAGCAGCACGGCGGAGGACGCGCCGATGGCCAGATAGACGAGTACGGCCAGAAGGACCATCGGGATTCACCTCCGGGAGAGGGCAGCACGGGCAGCGCGTACAAACCGGGTGGCACGCCGCGGCGGGTGCGCGGCGGCGCGCTCCTCCCACCAGCGGGTCAGCAGACGGCGTGCGCCGTCGTCCTCGGGACGTCCGGCGATGAGCAGCTGCTCGGCGAAGTCGAGGGCGTCGCGGCGGTAACCGGCCTGCATGGGACGGGACTTGGCGTACGCGAGGAACGCCTCCCGGTACCCGTGGCCGAGGATCTCGGGCAGCTCGGGAGCGACCTTGGCGACGACATCGGCCCGCTTGGCGGCCAGCGCACGGCTCTGGACGCGCAGGCGCCGGGAGTCGAAGCCTTCGGGAGTGGGCGTGCCCGCGACGAGGGCGGAGAGGAGAGCGGCCTGGGCGAGCGCGAGGCGCTCGCGTGCACCGGGGGAGGCGTTCTCCCACCCCGCCCGTCCCGGATCCTGGAGCCCTCCGCGGGCGCGAGCTTCACGGCGCGGCTCGCTCGCCGTTCCAACAACCTGCCGCACCGGCGCAGCGTCCGCTCCCACCGTCGTGCGGATCACCTTCAATTCTGCCGCCAGCTCCTCCGCGGGCGGGAAGTCGTCGTCCCGTTCCAGCAGCACTCCCGGTGGGGTGACCCGGTCACGCAGCGCCGAGAGGATGTCGAGGACCGGCCTGGTGACCGGATGGGCGTGGGTGTCGTGCCAGACACCGTCGCGCTCGATGCCGCCCGCCACATGCACGTAGGCGATCGCCTCGACCGGGAGTTCGTCCAGTGCCTTCACCGGGTTCTCGCCGCGGTTGACGTGGTTCGTGTGGAGGTTGGCCACGTCGATCAGGAGGCCGACGCCTGTCCGGTCCACCAGCTCCGCCAGGAACTGGCCCTCTGTGAGCTCTTCGTCCGGCCAGGAGATCAGCGCCGCGATGTTCTCCAGTGCCAGCGGCACCGGGAGCGAGTCCTGCGCGATGCGGACGTTCTCGCAGAGCACCTTCAGCGCGTCCCAGGTGCGCGGCACCGGCAGCAGGTGGCCCGCCTCCAGCTGCTGGGACGCGGTGAGCACGCCTCCGGCCCGTACGAACGCGATGTGTTCGGTCACCAGCGGCGCCCCCAGCGCCGTCGCTCGCTCAGCCAGATCCGCGAGCCGCTCCTTGGACGGGCGGTCCGCGCCGCCGAGGCCAAGGGAGACTCCGTGCGGGATGATCCGGGTGCCGCGCGAGCGCAGCCGGGTCAGTGCGGCGGGCAGATGGCCCGGGCAGATGTTCTCCGCGACGACCTCGACCCAGTCGACGCCCAGGCCCTCCACCGCGTCCGCGATCTCCGGGCGCCAGCCGATACCGATACCGAGTTCCATGGGTCCCCTCCCCTGCGCCGTGTGACGGTGCGTGCAGGGCCTATGGCCCCGCCGGACGGCGGTGAATCCAGAGGAGGGGACGTTCAGAGGTTGATTTGGGGTTCCGCCCGGCTCTGCTGGGCTCCGGTGCGGAACCGTGTCACGGACGGTTCGTGTTGATCGCTGTCGGTGCCCCCGGCTGTGTGGACGGCCGTGACGTGAACGACTGGTCCCCGGACGGCGACACCGGCGCAGGCTGCGGCGGCAGGTTGCCGTCCGGCGGCGGCGGACCGGTCGGGCTGGCCGTCGCACCGCCCGCCGCCTCGTTCGCGATGGCGTCGAAGTCGACGAACCCCGTCCCCTCCAGCATGGTGATGTGGTCGAGCACCGTCTGGTTCGCGTCCGTAGCCAGCTGGCGTATCAGCGTGTTCCGGGTGGTGTGCCTGACCTGCGCGATCAGCGCGAAGACCTTGCCGTGCGCATTGCGCAGCAGGTTCGCGAACTTGCGCTCATATTCCTGGCCGGTCGCCGCCGACAGCTCCCGCAGCCATCCTTGCTGCTGCTCGTTCGGCTGGTTCGGCAGCTCGACGCCGAGCTTCGCCGCAACGTCGCGCGCCCGCTTGTCGAGGTCGGTGTGGCCGACGATGAGGTGGTCACCCGCGTCCTTGATCGCCTTGGTCGGCGCCCGCTCGATCGCCTGCTGTCCCGCGGGGAGCTCCCAGAGCCCGGCCAGCCGGACCTTGACCAGGAAGTCGCGGTCCGTGGCTGTCAGTGGCCCCCACTGGGTCGCCACACTCGAGGCATTGACGTTGTCCTGACCGGTGCCGGAACGGTCCGCGTATGACCACACGGGGAACGCCAGCGCTCCTACCGTGGCGACCAGAGCCGCGATGATGAGTGCTGTCCCGTTGATGCGCCGCAACAATGTGCCTCCAGAGCCGATGCGTTACACGGCAACCAACCGCCCGTTGAACCGTGGTTCAAGTAAATCGGCGGTACTGAGAGGTACGTAACGCGGGTCCCGAGTGTTCAGCCGCGCAGCGACGGATGATCCGCGACCACCGTGCAGGACCCCGGAGCGATCTCCGTGAAGCCCGCGTCACGGACCACCGGCAGCCCGCTGACCGTGAGTTTCCGCCAGTGCGCGGGCTCCGCGGTGCGCACGGACAGCGCGAAACCGGCCTCCCGCCACGCCTTGCGGTCCGCCTCCGACAACTCCCACCAGGCGAGTTGCGCACCGTGGCCGGCCTGCGCCATCGCCTTGCCCGCCGACATGTCCAGATCCGGGCTGAGCCAGAGGACCGGACCCGCGAGGTCGGGCGCCGCGGGCGATTCGGAATCGTCCAGGTCCGTGCCTGAGACCTGGAGTTTGGCCAGCTCCTTGGGCCAGCCGTCCAGCGGGACGGGCGGGAAGACCCGCACCTCGGCCGTCCCTTCCGTCACCGTGATGCCCGGCAGCGCCGCGGCCTTGCGCCACTCCGCGCCGCGCGCCCGCCGCACCACCTTGCGGATACGGGCGTCCTGCCAGTCCCGCATCGCCTGCGCCCACTCCCCGTCGCCCAGCGAACGCTCGTCGCTGAGGATGGCGAGCACGGCGCGGGCCGCGGCCTCCAGCGCGTCCGTACGGGCCGGGGGTTCGGCCTTCTCGATACGCACCACGAGCGGCAGCACGAACTGCGGCGCCTCGTCGCGGGCGAGGTTCTCGTGCTGGAAGGGACTGTCGGTACGGGGTTCTTCGCTGCTCACACGGCCAGTCTGCCAGCCGCTTCTGCCTCACCCCGTCGGGATTGTTGGCGGAACGGAATCCTCCGGGCCACGATGCTCCCCATGAAAAGTGATCTCTTCGCCTCCGAGAACATGGCACAGCAGGCGACCGTCCCCGGTATGAGCCTGCAGAACGCCAAGTCGATCAAGTACGCCGTCAACGGCGAGATGCACGCGCGACAGGGATCGATGATCGCCTTCCGCGGCAATCTCCAGTTCGAGCGCAAGGGCCAGGGCATAGGCGGCATGCTCAAGCGCGCCGTCACCGGCGAGGGCCTGGCGCTGATGGCGGTCCGTGGCCAGGGCGAGGCATGGTTCGCCCACGAGGCCCAGAACTGTTTCATCGTCGACATCGAGCAGGGTGACGCGCTCACCATCAACGGCCGTAACGTTCTGTGTTTCGACGCCTCGCTCTCGTACGAGATCAAGACCGTGAAGGGCGCCGGCATGACCGGCGGCGGCCTGTTCAACAGCGTCTTCACCGGCTGGGGAAAGCTCGCCGTCATCTGCGAGGGCAACCCCATCGTGATACCCGTCACCGGGCAGCAGCCCGTCTACGTGGACACGGACGCTGTCGTCGGCTGGAGCGCCCAGCTGAACACCTCGCTGCACCGCTCGCAGTCGGTCGGCTCGATGATCCGCGGCGGTTCGGGCGAGGCCGTCCAGCTGATGCTCCAGGGCGAGGGATTCGTGATCGTCCGGCCCAGCGAGCTCACCCCGCAGAAGGCGGCCAACTGAAACTCCGGGGAGTCGGCCGCCGTTACGGCCTCGGCGGACCATGAGTGCTGCGGGGGGTCCATCTCGACCTGCCCGCACACGTCCTGGTCCGCATCCAGGGCACGAACGGCAGCGGAAAGTCGACACGGGCGCGGCGGGCGCGGTGGCCTGCGCCCTCTGCGCCCTCCGCGGCGCGGACGGCGCGAGTTAACCTCGTACGCATGGACGAGCCGTACTGCGAGACGCCCGCCCCCGCGCCTGTGGCGGCCGGTGGGCCGCCCTTCGCGGAGTGCGTGCTGTGCCGGAAGCCGACGGAGTACCCGGAGTCGGTCAAGGGTGCGACGCTCTGCCCGGTCTGCGAATGGCAGGAAGCACAGCGGACGGCCTGCTCGGGCTGAGATCAAGCCCGTCCGGAGCCGCGCATCAAGCCCGTCCGGAGCCGCGCATCAGGTCCGAGACCTTCACAAAGCGGTAGCCGCGCTTGCGCAGCTCGGGGACGATCCTGCGGACCGCCTCGTCGGTTACCGGCGCCGCGCTGCGCGTGCAGTGCATGACCACCAGCGACCCCGGCCCGACTCCTGCCAGGACCTGCTCGGCCACGGCGTCGGCGTCCGTCGCGAAGGCATCGCCGCTGACGACGTCCCACTGGACCGCGGTCACCTTCGCGGGGGCGAGCGCACGCAGGGCCGCATTGTTGTAGCAGCCGCCAGGGAAGCGGAAGTACGGCACCACATTGCGCGCCCCGGCCTTCTTGAACGCGGCGAAGGCCCGGTCCACATCGGCCAGCATGGCGTTCTTCTCCACCACCGGCAGGCCGTAGCAGGGGGACTTGAAGGCGTAGTGGCTGTAGGAGTGATTGGCGATCTCGAAGAGCGGATCGTTGCCGATCGACCTCGCCTGGTCCGGGTACTCCTCGGCCCAGCGGCCCGTCATGAAGACCGTCGACGGTACGTTCAGCCTGCGCAGCGAGGCGATGAGGGCGGGGTTGTCGAAGTGCTCGCCGTGCGCCGCCCGGGGGCCCTGGTCGGCGGTCATGTCGGCGTCGAAGGTCAGCGCGACCGTCTTCTCCGCTTTTGTGGCCGACGTGGCCGCGCGCTCGAAGACAGGGGTGAGGCCAGCGGGCCCGGGTGCCACGGTCGGCGCCTTGCGCACCGTGTCCGCGAGGGGCTTTCCGGGCTTGGGGGCAGCCGCTGCGTCCGTCCTGTCGGGGGAGGGCACGGCGGAACCGCCGCCGTTCTCGCCACTGCCGCCACTGCCGCCGTTGCCGCCGGAGCAACCGACGAGCACGGCGCCCATCACGACAGCCGTTGCCATTCTTCGTACAAAAGTGATCACTGACGGAAACTATCCGATCAGTCCGACTATCTGAGCATGCGGCATACGTGCGTCAGGGTTACGTTCCGTCAGAGCGCAGGCTCAGGCTCCCGTCCAGCCCGGCGGGTGGGATGATGCCCCGGCCGGAGGGACGCCGTGCTCAGGAGGAATGACATGTCTGTGCCCCCTGAGGTGGGCGTGCTCGCCGATGTCGAGGAGCTGCTCCGCGACCTGCCCGCCGACCGGAGCGGCGCCCTGTGGCGGCTCTCCGGCGAAGGGCGGCAGCTGGACTCGAATGTCATCCGCATGCTGCCGGGCACCCGGGTCAGCGGCCATGTCGAGCCGGATCTCGATGTGTTGCTCTGTGTGCTGGGCGGGAGCGGCCGCCTGGAGATCGACGGCGGGCGCCGGCAGCTGGAGTCCGGCTGTGTGGCCTGGATTCCGCGCGGCACCCGGCGCGGGCTCCTCGCCCACGAGGACGGACTCGTCTACGTCACGGTGCACCGCCGCCGTCCGGGACTCACCATCCGCAGCGCTGCCGAGGCGGAAGGGGGCGAGGCAGCCTGTCTGCTCAACCGGGTCTGCCCCGGCTGCGACCGCCCCGCCGAGGAGATCGGCGCACGTTACTGCAGCCGTTGCGGCAGCCAACTGCCTTCGTGAGGCTCCGCCTCACCGCGCCTCACGGTCCGTCAGAAGACCTTTTTCGCACTGTGGATGAGTACAACTCGCGCCCCATCCGTATCAAGGGGCGGACGCGTCCCCCGGTTTCCGTCGGCAACCGGACTCCGTACCCCCCTCAGGAGGCGACGAGTTGAGTCACAGGCGAATACCCAAGCGGAAGGCCGTTCTCGCGGGAGCCGGGGCGGTGGGCATCGCTGCAGCGGCCATCCTGCTGCCCCACGCGAACGCTTCCCAGTCCGGAAACGACTCGCAGGCGCGGTCGGCCCCCAGGACGATGAGCGCCGCTTCGGCGGCCGAGATCGTCTCGCAACTGGGCAAGAAGCTCGGTGAGGCTTACGGCGGGGCCTACTACGACGCCGGGAAGCAGCAGCTCGTCGTGAACGTCGTGGGCGACAACAACAATCTCGCCGTCGAGGTCAACAAAGCCGGCGCCGTCGCGCGAAGTGTCGAGAACAGCGTGGGCGAACTGAAGTCGGCCGCCGGCACACTGGCCGCGAAGGCCACCATCCCGGGAACCGCGTGGGCCGTCGACCCGAAGACCAACCAGATCCTCGTCACGGCGGACCGCACGGTCGCGGGCGAGCGCTGGGACAGACTTGAGACGGCAGTGAAGTCCCTGGGCGACGGTGTGGCCCGGATCCAGAAGTCCGCGGGCACGTTCAAGCCCTTCCTGGAGGGCGGCGACGCCATCTTCGGTGGCGGCGCCCGCTGTTCGCTCGGCTTCAACGTGACCACCCAGGACGGCAGTCCCGGCTTCCTGACCGCGGGCCACTGCGGTGTCGCAGCCAAGCAGTGGTCGGAATCCGCGAACGGCCAGCCCATCGGCACGGTGCAGGCGGCGACGTTCCCGGGCGACGGCGACTTCGCACTGGTCACGTACGACGACCCGGCGACGCAGGCCGCGAGCGAGGTCGACCTGGGCAACGGTCAGACCCTGCCGATCACGCAGGCGGCCGACGCCGCGGTCGGACAGCAGGTGTTCCGGATGGGCAGCACCACCGGCCTGAAGGACGGCTCGGTCACCGGGCTCAACGCCACCGTGAACTATCCGGAGGGCACCGTCAGCGGGCTCATCCAGACCGATGTGTGCGCGGAACCGGGTGACAGCGGCGGTTCGCTCTTCACCCAGGACGGGAGCGCTATCGGCCTCACCTCGGGCGGCAGCGGAGACTGCACTGCGGGCGGGGAGACGTTCTTCCAGCCGGTGACGACGGCGCTGGCCGCGGTGGGCGCTCAGATCGGCGACGGCCAGGGCGCCGGCGGCGCTCAGGACAACGGCCAGGGTGGCGGCGCTCAGGACAACGGCGGCGCTCAGGACAGCGGCCAGGGCAGCGGCGCGGCCGAGGACCCCGCGGGCCAGACCGGCTGACGCTTCACGGGAGGGAGGACGGGCGGGACGGGCCCCGGGCATCGACCGATGCCGGGGGCCCGTCCGGTGTCCCTCGCCGCCCGGCCTCAGCCGTCGGCGGCCGCGCAGTCGGAGGCCTCGGGACCGCCGCCGTCCAGCGTCGCGGTCAGGGCTTCCAGGTCGGCGCGCAGCTGCCGGATCCGCTCCAGGGGCAGGCCCGTGGCCTCGGCGATCCTGCGCGGTACGCCGAGCGCCTTCTCGCGGAGTTCGGTGCCCGCGGCGGTGGGGCGGGCGGTGACGGAGCGCTCGTCGTCGGGGCTGCGGCGCCGCTCCACGTAACCCGCCGACTCCAGGCGCTTGAGCAGGGGCGACAGCGTGCCCGAGTCGAGGCGCAGGTGCTCGCCGATCCGCTTCACCGGCAGCTCGCCGTGCTCCCAGAGCACCAGCATCACCAGGTACTGCGGATAGGTGAGGTTCAGATCCTTCAGCGCGCTGCGGTAGACACCGTTGAAGGCGCGGGACGCGGCGTGCAGCGAGAAGCAGATCTGGTGGTCGAGGCGCAGGAAGTCCTCGTCCGGCACGGTCGTCAGCGTCGTCTTCTCCATGGGGAACAGCATACCTGCGCGCTACTGAGTTGTGCACAACTGAATTGTGTGATGTAGTTATGCCATCGGTTCCCCACGGACGAAGAGGGATGCAACTCATGGACGCGCTCTACACCGCTGTCGCCACCGCCAATGGCCGTGAAGGCCGCGCTGTCAGCTCCGACGGCCACATCGACCTGCCGCTCGCCTTCCCCCAGGCCCTCGGCGGCAACGGACAGGGCACCAACCCCGAGCAGCTCTTCGCCGCCGGGTACGCCGCCTGCTTCGCCAGCGCCATGGGTGCCATAGGCCGCCAGGAGAAGATCGACGTCAAGGACGCCTCCGTGACCGCCGAGGTCAGCATCGGCAAGGACACCGACGGCGGCTTCGGGCTCTCCGTGATCATGCGCGTCGAGCTTCCCGACCACCTCCAGGGCGAGGCGGGCCGCGACCTGCTGGAGAAGACCCACGCCTACTGCCCGTACTCCAAGGCGACCCGCGGCAACCTGCCGATCGAGCTCGTCATCGAGTAGTCGGTTCCCGCTCATTCAGCGGGTGCGCCCCGAGCCCCGTCGCCGCGATCCGGCGACGGGGCTCACGGCATGTCCAGCAGCCTCTTGCGGCACTCGTCCACATCGAAGTCGGCCTCGGGGTACTGCGGATCGAGTGCCTCGAGATGCTCCAGGAGCAGCTTGCTGATGGCCCAGTTCCGGTACCACTTGCGGTCGGACGGTACGAGATACCAGGGCGCCGCCTCCGTCGAGCAGCGCTCCAGGGCGATCCCGTACGCCCTCTGGTAGTCGGGCCACACCGCCCGCTCCTCGATGTCGCCCGGGTTGAACTTCCAGTGCTTCTCCGGCTTGTCGAGCCGCTCCAGCAGACGGCGGCGCTGCTGCTCGTAACTGATGTGCAGAAACACCTTCACCATCGTGACCCCGTCCTTGACGAGGCCCTCTTCGAAGCGGTTGATCTCGGCGTAGCGGGGCCCGAGCTGCTTGCGCGGCACCAGTTCGCGGACCCGGGCGATCAGTACGTCCTCGTAGTGCGAGCGGTCGAAGATCCCGATCTCGCCCGGCTGCGGCAGGGCATCGGTGATCCGCCAGAGGAAGGGGTGGTTCTTCTCCTCCGGAGTCGGGGCCTTGAAGGCTTTGATCCGGCAGCCGGACGGATTGAAGAGGCCGATGACGTGCTTGACCGTGCCGCCCTTGCCGCTGGTGTCCATGCCCTGGAGTACGAGCAGGATGCGGCGGCGGTCGCCCGCCGTGCTCGACGCGTACAGACGCTCCTGGAGATCGGCCAGACGTTCACCCATCCGGGCCGTCGCGGCCAGCCCCTCGGCCTTCTTCCGGGGCCCGGCGGGAGTGGCGTCGGCTGCGTAGGAGGAGAGGTCGACGTGCTCGCCGCCGGGGACGCGCAGCAGCTCACGGAGTACTTCCGGCTCCTTCTCCGACTCCCTCTCCCGCTCCAGGTCGTCCTTCGTGGCCACGGCGCACCCCTTCCGGCTCCGGTCCGTTCCCTCGATCGTGCGACGGAACCCCGGCTCCCGCGAGCGTGGTGTGGTGGAAGAGCAGGTTCAGCGCGAACGCGGTCACCGCGGCGCTGGTGATGCCGCTTCCCGTGATGATCTGCGCCCACGACGGGAAGCCGTCATAGATCCCGTCCGCCATCTCGGGCAGCAGGCCCACACCGAGCGAGACCGACGCGATGATCAGGTTGTGGCCCTGGCCGAGGTCGACCCGGCGCAGAGTGTTGATGCCGACCATCGCGACCGACTAGAACCGCACCAGACCCGCCGCGCCGACGACGGGTCCCGGCAGCGCGGCCACCACCTCGCCCAGCTTGGGCACCAGGCCGAGCGCCACCAGAATGCCGCCGGCCACGGCCGTGGGGTACCGGCTGAAGACCTTCGTCATGCCGATGAGACCGACGTTCTGGCCGAAGACCGTGTCCATGAAGGAGTTCATCGTGCCGCCCAGGACTCCGGAAAGACGCCAGGCCTTTCGGGAGTCGGACCAGCATTGATGCAGGCGATCTTTGAGCGCCTGGGGCGGATGCGTTACGCACGTGTTGCGCACCCGCCCCAGCAGGGTCAGTGCATCAGCGCCACGGCCCGGTGACCGCGAACGTCGTGCCGGGCGTATAGCAGTTGACGTACATGGTCTCCCCGTCCGGAGAGAAGGTGACGCCCGCGAACTCGCCCCACTCCGGTGCCTCAGGCGTGCCGATGTTCTGCGCGCCGCGCGCCATCGGGTAGACCTCGCCGCGCTTGGTCAGCCCGTACACATGCTGCGCGCCGTTCCCGTCCTCGCACACCATCAGACCGCCGCTGGGTGCAAGGCAGATATTGTCCGGCGACTCACCGGGCAGCTGGATGTCCGTGCTCGGACCGAAGACGATCACCAGCGTCAGACGGCGCCGGTGCGGCTCGTACTTCCACACCTGCCCGAAGTGGTCCGCCGCCGAGCCCATCTTGCTCTGGGCGAAGCTGGAGACGAAGTACACCGAACTCCCGCCCCAGTAGCAGCCCTCCAGCTTCTGCGCGTGCGTGATGCCCTTCGGGCCGAAGTCCTGCAGCCGGACGGGTGTCTGCTTCGCCTGGCTGTCCGGTACGGGCACCCACTCGATCCCGTCGAAGCTCGCGCCGGTCTCCTGGATCGCGGACAGGTCGGGCACGCCCGGCACTCGCATCGCCTCCAGGGCGCCGCCCGCGCGCAGCGAACCGGTGCCGCCCAGCGGCTTGTCCGGCAGGAAGCGGTAGAAGAGCCCGAAGGGCCGGTCGAAGGCGTCCTCCGTCTCGTACACGATCCCGCTCTTCGGATCGATGGCGATGGCCTCGTGCTGGAAGCGGCCCATCGCGGTGAGCGGCACGGCTCCGGTACGGCGTGGATCGGCGCCGTCGACCTCGAAGATGAAGCCGTGGTCCTTGGTGTAGCCGTTGGTTCCTGCTCTGTCCTCGGTCTCCTCGCAGGTGAGCCAGGTGCCCCACGGGGTGGGCCCGCCCGCGCAGTTGACGGCCGTGCCTGCGATGGCGACCCGCTCGGACAGCACGTTGTTGCGGCCGTCCAGCTCCAGCGCCGTACAGCCGCCCTTGCCCATCGGGTCGTAGGTGAGGCCTTCGACCGCCGGGACGCCGATCTTGGCGGTGACGCGGTTCTCGTGGTTGCGGACGAGATGCACGCGGCCGCGGCGGCCGGCGAAGGCGCCCATGCCATCGTGGTTGCTGGGGACCTTTCCCTTGCCGGAGCGCAGTGCGTCGCCCTCGCGGGAGAGGACCTTGTAGCGGAAGCCTTTCGGCAGATCGAGCAGCCCGGCCGGGTCGGGGACGAGCGGGCCGTACCCGCTGTGGCCGCGGGCGGCCGCGGTGCCCGCGAAGAGTTCGGAGAAGGCTCCGGTGAAGGCGATCCCGGCGCCCAACGCGCCGGTACCTGCCAGGACTTGACGTCGTGTTGCGGACATGTGGCAACTCCCTGCTGGCGGACAGGAGATGTGACCCGCACGTGTGTATCACGCAGATCGCTGACACGAGAACCGTGCGGGCCACTATGCCTTTGTGTGTCGCTGTGCCAGGCGCGGAGCCGGGCGCAGGGCCGTGCGAGGGGCAGGGGTCAGGCGAGTTCGGCGGTCAGGGTGATCGTCGTACCGGCGAGCGCCTGGCTTACGGGGCAGTTCTTCTTGGCGTCCTCGGCCAGCTCGAGAAAGCGGTCCTTGTCCAGGCCCGGGACCTCGCCGCGCACGGTGATGTGGCTGCCGGTAATGCCCTCGCCAGGCACGAAGGTGACGTCGGCCTTGGTCTCCAGGCGGGTCGGCGCGTGGCCGGCCTTGGCCAGGATGTTGGAGAACGCCATCGAGTAGCAGCTGGAGTGGGCGGCCGCGATCAGTTCCTCCGGGCTTGTCTTGCCGCCGGGCTGCTCGGTGCGGGCCGGCCACGAGACGGCGAAGGTGCCGTTGCCGGAGGAGTCGAGGGTGACCTCGCCCGATCCCTTGAGGAGATCGCCCTCCCAGATGGTGTGGGCGGTACGCGTAGCGGCCATGATGGTGGTTCCCTTCGGTCGGGGTGACGCCCCCAAACCTACTGCGCCACAAGCCCCTTCGCGTCCCGTGCCAGCGCGGTGAGCCGGGAGATCGCCCGGAAGTACTTCTTGCGGTAGCCGCCGTTCAGCATTTCTTCGCTGAACAGTCGGTCGAAGGGCATTCCGGACGCGAGCACGGGCACCTCGCGGTCGTACAGCCGGTCGGCGAGCACCACGAGGCGCAGCGCCGTCGACTGGTCGGGAATGGGTTGCACATCGGTGAGGCAGACGGCGCGCACACCGTCCGTGAGCGCCCCGTACCGGCTCGGATGCACCTTCGCGAGATGCTCGAGCAGCTGCGGGAAACCGTCGAGGGACGCCCCTTCGGTGGCGTACGCGGCCTTCTCGACCTGTTCCTCGGAGTACGGGGGAGGGGCCTCGGGCAGACCGCGGTGACGGTAGTCCTCGCCGTCGATCCGCAGCGGGCGGAAGTGCGCGGAAAGACCCTGGATCTCACGGAGGAAGTCGGCCGCCGCGAACCGGCCCTCGCCGAGCTTGCCCGGCAGTGTGTTGGAGGTGGCGGCCAGGGCCACGCCCGCGTCGACCAGCTTGCCGAGGAGCGTCGACACGAGGACGGTGTCGCCCGGGTCGTCGAGCTCGAATTCGTCGATGCAGAGCAGCCGGTGCCCGCTCAGGGTCCGCACGGTCTGCTGGAAGCCGAGGGCGCCGACCAGATTCGTCAGCTCCACGAAGGTGCCGAAGGCCTTGAGGGACGCCTCGGCGGGGGTGGCGTGCCACAGGGAGGCGAGCAGATGCGTCTTGCCGACGCCGTAGCCGCCGTCGAGGTAGACGCCGCGCGGGGCGGTGGGGGCAGCGGGCTTCTTGGCGAACCACCTGCGCCGGCCGGAGCCGCTCGCGTGCGCCCCGCCCAGGCCCGCGGCGAAGGAGCTGAGGACCGTGACGGCCTCGCGCTGGCTCGGCTGGTTCGGGTCCGGGACGTACGTGTCGAAGCGCACCGAGTCGAAGCGCGGCGGCGGCACCATCTCGGCGACCAGCCGGTCGGCGGGGACATGCGGCTCGCGGGCGCAGAGGGACAGCGGGGCCGCTTCGGTTATGGCACTGGTCGACACAGTTCCTAACTGTAAGCGCCGTGGAAGACTGCACTGCATGCGACGTCTGCTCCCTGTGACCGACCAGACAGCCACAGTGGACCGTGAGTGGTCCCTGGACGAGCTGGCCGACGCCTATGCGTATCCGGACGGCGCGGAGGGCCCCTGGCTGCGGGCGAACATGGTCTCCACGCTGGACGGTGCGGCCCAGCACGAAGGCCGCTCGCAGGGGATCTCCTCCGACACCGACATGCGGATCTTCGGCACGCTGCGGGGGCTGGCCGATGCGGTGGTGGTCGGCGCCGAAACGGTACGCCTCGAGGGGTACCGCCCCGCCCGCGCCCGGGAGGCCTTCGCGGCCCGGCGGGCCGCGGCCGGCCAGGGCCCCGCCCCCGCGATCGCCGTGGTCAGCGCCTCGCTCGACCTCGACTTCTCGCTCCCCCTGTTCGCCGGGCCGCTGGTGCCGACACTGGTGCTGACGGGGGCCGCGGCGCCCCCGGACCGGGTCCGCGAGGCGGAGAAGGCGGGCGCGGAGGTGGTGATCGCCGGGGACGGACCCGGAGTGGAGCCGGCCAGGGCGCTACGGGCGCTGGCGGAGCGCGGCCTGACAC
Organism: Streptomyces sp. NPDC005408; assembly: GCF_040606445.1. NCBI lineage: Bacteria > Bacillati > Actinomycetota > Actinomycetes > Kitasatosporales > Streptomycetaceae > Streptomyces > Streptomyces sp. NPDC005408. The sequence continues at coordinate 246,884 of NZ_JBEXEX010000005.1, forward strand.
GGCTGCTGACCGAGGGCGGCCCGCGGCTGCTCGGTCAGTTCGTGGCGGCCGGGATACTGGATGAGCTGTGTCTGACCGTGTCGCCGACGCTGACGGCGGGGGACGCGCAGCGGATCGCGGGCGGACCGGCCCTGGCCGTTCCGGAGAGGTTGGCCCTGGCGTCCGTGCTGGAGGAGGCGGGGTTCCTTTTCACCCGCTACCGTCGCATCTGACAAGGGGTGGAACTTGTCGTACCGGTTAGCTTCCGCTGGGCACACTTACTCTCGCAGACCCCGTGCGGGCACGGGGAAGGATGGTTTCCGCAGAAGGGCTCCTGACGTGTTCACAAGCGTATTGATGATCGAGAAGCCCCTGACGTCGGAAGACGTGGAATTCGTCACGAGCCTGCACGGGGACGAGAGCGTGTCCTTCATCGTGCTCATGCAGCCCCGCGGCGACCAGGCCGACGTCCTCCTGCGAGCCATTGACGACGTCGCGCTCGGCGAACTGAAGCAAGCCGTCCGTGAGGGCGACAAGCCCGAGGGGAGAGACGCCGAGGCCCCCGCCAGGCTGGCCCTGGAGCACTCGCTGGCGGCCCTGCGGGCGTCGGGCAGCCAGGCCGTGGGCGAGGTCGTCGAGAAGCATCCGCTGGACAAACTGACGTCCGTGGTGGACGAGTCGGGCGCCGACGAGGTGATCGTGCTGACCGAGCCGCACTACGTGGAGGAGTTCTTCCACCGGGACTGGGCCTCCAGGGCCCGCCACAAGGTCGGCGTACCGGTGCTCAAGCTCTTCGCGCACAGCGAATAGGCTGGGCCCTCGCACGCACTCGTACATCTTGGGGAGACACACGCATGGCACCCGCCATCCCTAGCGCCATGGAACGCCCGCACTTCATCGGCATCGGCGGCGCCGGAATGTCGGGCATCGCCAAGATCCTCGCCCAGCGCGGCGCGAAGGTCGCGGGCAGCGACGCGAAGGAGTCGGCGACGGCCGAGTCCCTGCGCGAGCTCGGCGCCACCGTCCATATCGGGCACGCGGCCGAGCATCTGGCGTCCGACGCCAGCTGTGTCGTCGTCTCCAGCGCCATCCGCGCGGACAACCCGGAGCTGGCGCGCGCCGCCGAGCTGTCCGTCCCGGTCGTGCACCGTTCCGACGCGCTCGCCTCGCTGATGACCGGCCTGCGCTCGATCGCCGTCGCGGGCACGCACGGCAAGACCACCACCACCTCCATGCTGGCCGTGGCCCTGACCGAGCTGGGCCTCGACCCCTCGTACGCCATCGGCGGCGACCTCGCAGGGCCGGGGACGAACGCCCGCCACGGCGGGGGCGAGATCTTCGTCGCGGAGGCCGACGAGAGCGACCGCAGCTTCCAGAAGTACGACCCCGAGGTCGCGATCGTCCTCAATGTGGAGCTCGACCACCACGCCAACTACGCCTCGATGGACGAGATCTACGACTCCTTCGAGACCTTCGTCGGCAAGGTCGTCCCGGGCGGCACGCTGGTGATCTCCGCGGACCAGTCCGGAGCGGTGGAGCTGACCCAGCGCGTCCGCGACCTGTCCACGCTGAAGGTCGTCACCTACGGCGAGTCCCCGTCCGCCGACGTGCGCGTCCACAAGATCACCCCGCGCGGCCTCACAAGCGAGGTCACGGTCCTTCTGGACGGGCGCTTCCTGACCTTCACGGTCTCGGTGCCCGGCCGCCACTACGCGCTCAACGCCGTGGCCGCGCTCGCCGCCGGAGTGGCGCTCGGGATCCCCGCGCACAACCTCGCGTCGGCGATCGGCAAGTACACCGGCGTCAAGCGGCGCCTCCAGCTCAAGGGCGAGGCCGCCGGCGTCCAGGTGATCGACTCCTACGCCCACCACCCGACCGAGATGACCGCGGACCTGGAAGCGATGCGCGGCGCCGCGGCGGACTCGCGGCTTCTCGTGGTCTTCCAGCCCCACCTCTTCTCCCGCACCCAGGAGCTCGGCACGGAGATGGGCCAGGCCCTCGCCCTGGCCGACGCGTCCGTGGTCCTGGACATCTACCCGGCCCGCGAGGACCCGATCCCGGGCATCACCAGCGCCCTGATCATCGACGCGGCCCGGGCGGCGGACGCGGACGTCACGGCCGTGCACGACAAGGCGACCGTCCCCGACGTCGTCGCGGGAATGGCGAAGCCCGGCGATCTGGTTCTCACGATGGGCGCGGGCGACGTCACGGACCTCGGTCCCGTCATCCTGGCCCGCCTGTCGAACTGAGGGAGCCGTTTTCATGTCGTACGACGTCGAAAAGCCGGACGAGCAGTGGCGCGCGGAACTGTCCCCCGCGGAGTACAAAGTCCTGCGCGAGGCCGGCACCGAGCCTGCCTTCGTCGGTGAGTACACGGACGCCAAGACGGAGGGCGTGTACTCCTGCCGGGCGTGCGGCGCCGAACTCTTCCGCTCCGACACGAAGTTCGAGTCGCACTGCGGCTGGCCGTCCTTCTACGACCCGAAGGACACCGACGCCGTCGAGCTGATCGAGGACCGCTCGCACGGGATGCGCCGCACAGAGGTCCGGTGCGCGCGGTGCGGGTCGCACCTCGGTCATGTCTTCGAGGGCGAGGGGTATCCGACCCCGACCGATCAGCGGTACTGCATCAACAGCATTTCGCTGCGGCTGACGCCCGACGAGGGCTGACACCGGACACGAGCCGACTCCCGGCGATGGCTGAGCGCCCAGCCCGAGCTGCACTTACACTGAGTCACAAAGGGTGTTTGTGACATACCGGAGTCACTGTGCGCTATCAGCGGCTGTTCGTACCGGCGCTCGCCCTGCTCCTTGTGATGCTGCCCGCGGCCACCGCGGCGGCGCAGGGTGAAGAGGAGGTACCGCACGGCCCGGGGTTCGGTGCCCGGGCCCTGCAGGCGCTCATCGACGGGATTCAGTTCGGCGTCATCATCGCGATCTGCGCGGTGGGCCTGTCCCTGATCTTCGGGACCATCCACCTGATCAACTTCGCGCACGGCGAGCTCGTGACGATCGGCGCCACGTTCGCGTTCTTCCTGAATGTCTCGCCGGCCGGTCCCGGCTGGCATCTGATCCCCGCCGCGATCGTCTCCGTGGCCTTCGGCGCCCTGCTGGGCCTGGGCATCGACCGTGGTCTCTGGCGGCCGTTGCGGGCCCGCGGCACGGGTCTGATCAACATGTTCATCGTCACGATCGGACTGTCGTTGCTGCTGCGGCACATCGTGCTCGTGTTGTACGGAACCCGGCCCGGCTCCTTTGCCCAGTACGACATCCAGAAGGCGTACGACCTCGGCCCGGTGGGCATCACCCCACGGGATCTCACCGTCACCCTGCTCTCGATACTGACGCTGCTCGGTGTCGCCGCGCTGCTCCAGAGGACCCGGATCGGCACGGCCATCCGGGCCGTCTCCGAAAACCGCGACCTCGCCGAGGCCTCGGGCATCGATGTGCAGCGGGTCGTCTCGTTCGTCTGGATGCTCGGCGGTGCGCTCGCCGCCCTCGGCGGGGTCTTCTTCGGACTGGTCGAGATCGTCACCTGGGACATGGGCTTCAAGCTGCTGCTGCTCATGTTCGCCGGAGTCATCCTCGGCGGTCTCGGCTCCGCGTACGGCGCGATGGTGGGCAGCCTCGTCATCGGCATCGTCGCCCAGATGTCCACGCTGTGGTTCCCGGTCGACCTGCAGTACGCGTGGGCGCTGCTCACGCTCATCATCGTCCTGCTCGTCCGGCCGCAGGGCATCCTCGGCCACCGCGAACGCATCGGTTGAGGGGTGGTGTGCCATGGAATTCAACGTCATCCTCTCCGACGCCCTGCGCTCCGGCATCGGCCCTATTGCCGCCATCTACGTGCTCGCCGCCATGGGCCTGAACCTGCACTTCGGCTACACCGGCCTGCTGAACTTCGGCCAGGTCGGCTTCATGCTCGTCGGCGGTTACGGGCTCGCCATCACCGTCGTGACGTGGGGCGGCTCGATGTGGCTAGGCATCCTGGTCGGACTGGCCTCCTCGATCGTGCTGGCCCTGCTGCTCGGTCTGCCGACCCTGCGGCTGCGCGCCGACTATCTCGCGATCACCACGATCGCCGCGGGGGAGACGCTACGGCTGTTCTACCGGTCCAGTTGGGCCGAGCCGACCACCGGCGGTGTGTTCGGGCTCCAGCGGTTCGCCAACGACTTCTACGATCTGAACCCCATCCCGCGCGGCTCGTACGGCTTCTGGACGGTCACGTTCAGCGCCCGGGACCTGTGGGTGATGATCGTCGCCTGGGCCCTGGTGGTGATCGTCGGGCTGCTGATGGCCCTGCTGATCCACAGCCCGTGGGGCCGTGTCATCCGGTCCATCCGCGATGACGAGACCGCCGTACGCAGCCTCGGCAAGAACGTGTACGCGTACAAGATGACGAGCCTCGTGCTGGGCGGTGTGCTCGGCGGGGTCGCCGGAATGCTGCAGGCCATCCAGGTGCAGTCGGTGAGCGCGGACAGCTTCGATCCGGCCGTCACCTTCTTCCTCTACACCCTGCTCGTGCTGGGCGGTGCCGGGCGGATCCTCGGCCCCGTCGTCGGCTCGATCCTCTTCTGGTTCGTGCTCACCTTCATCGACAGCGCACTGCGGCAGGCCATCGACGCCGGTTACATCTCGTCCGACGTGATCAGCACGTCGGAGATCGGCGCCGTCCGCTTCGCCCTGGTCGGGCTCGCCCTGATCCTGCTGATGGCGTTCAGACCGCAGGGGATCCTCGGCAGCCGGAAGGAGATGTTGCTCAGTGGCCGCTGATCCGCAGCCCCCGGCCGCGCCCGAGCCCCAGCCCGTGCCCGAGCCTGTGCCAGGAGTGCGCAAGCCCGACCCTCTGCTCGTGCTGGACGACGTGACCCGCACGTTCGGCGGTCTCGTCGCCGTGCACGTCGAGCATCTGGAGGTGCAGCGCGGGACGATCACCGCGCTCATCGGGCCCAACGGGGCAGGAAAGACAACGCTGTTCAATGTGGTGAGCGGGTTCGACCGGGCTGACGGCGGCGAGTGGGCGTTCGACGGGCAGCCGCTCAGCGGGCGCCCGCCGCACCGGATCGCCCGCTCCGGGCTGGTCCGTACGTTCCAGCTCACCCGGACCCCCGCCCGGCTCACCGTGCTGGAGAACATGCTGCTCGCGCCGACCGCGCAGCGCGGCGAGCGGCTGTTGCCCGCGCTGCTGCGGCCGTTGTGGCGCGGACAGGAGCGGGAGATCGTGGCCCGGGCCGACGAGCTGTTGAACCGCTTCCGGCTCACCAAGCTGCGTGACGAGTACGCGGGCACCCTCTCCGGCGGGCAGCGCAAACTGCTCGAACTGGCCCGCGCGCTGATGGCCCGCCCCGTCATGCTCCTGCTGGACGAGCCGATGGCCGGGGTGAACCCCGCACTGACCCAGTCGCTGCTCGGTCACATCACCGGGCTGCGCGACGAGGGGCTGACCGTGTGCTTCGTCGAGCACGACATGGATGTGGTGATGGGCATCAGCGACTGGGTGGCCGTCATGGCAGGCGGCCGCCTCGTGGCCGAGGGACCGCCGTACACGATCGGCCGGAACCGCGCCGTCGTGGACGCCTACCTCGGCAAGCGGCACGACGAACCCGAAGCGACCGGCGAGGAGACGTGACCCCATGCCCGAGAACGAAAATGGGCCTGTGGAAGGGCCTGTGCTGGTGGCCGACGCGATCGTCGCCGGATATGTGCCGGGCGTCGATGTGCTGCGCGGCTGCAGCATCGAGGTCCGCCCCGGGGAGCTGATCGGCGTGATCGGCCCCAATGGAGCCGGAAAGTCGACGCTCATCAAGGCGGTCTTCGGCCTGCTGCGCGTGCGTAAAGGGAAGGTACGGCTGCACGGAGAGGACGTCACCAACCGGCCCGCCCACGAGCTGGTCCGCCGGGGCGTCGGGTATGTACCCCAGCTGCAGAACGTCTTCCCCGCACTGACCGTCGAGGAGAACCTGCGGATGGGTATCTATCTGCGGCCCAAGGCCTTTGTACGGCGGACCGCGGCGGTGGAGGAAATCTTCCCGCTGCTGGCCGAGCGCCGGAAACAGAAGGCCGGTTCGATGTCCGGCGGTGAGCGGCAGATGCTCGCCATGGCCCGGGCGCTGATGATGGAGCCGCAGGTGCTGCTGCTCGACGAGCCGTCAGCGGGACTGTCCCCGATCTTCCAGGACCAGGTGTTCGACCGGGTGAAGGAGATCAACGGCGCGGGCGTCGCCGTGCTCATGGTCGAGCAGAACGCCCGCAGGTGCCTGCAGATCTGCGACCGTGGCTACGTCCTCGACCAGGGCCGCAACGCCCACACCGGTACCGGTATGGGACTGCTGCACGACGAGAAGGTGATCGAGTTGTACCTCGGCACCCTCGCCCGCGTCCGCTGAACTCCGCTTTCTTCCCTCACTGCTGACCCTTGCTCACCTCGGTACTCACGGTCTGCAGCTGGCCCTTCTCGTTGTACGTGTAGACCTCGATCGTCGCCTGGCCGGGCTCACCGGCGTCGGTGAAGTCGAGCGGACCGCTCACGCCGTCGTAGTCGATGTCCTTGCCCTCGGCAATCAGCTTCTTGCAGGCGGCGAACGAGTTGCACTTCTCGCCGTCCTTGGTGACCGCGATCATCTCGTCGACGAACTTGCCCGGGTCGTCCGACTTGGCCTGCTCCGCAGCGAGCGCGACGGTCGTCACGCAGTCGAAAGTCTGCGGTGCGAACTGCAGTACCTTCAGGCTCGGCGCGAACGCCTTCAACGCCTTCACATACTGCGGGTTGGACGCCGATGCCGGAGCCGTCCCCTTCATCCCGGCGAGCGTGGCGGGCTTGCCCGGGGCTACGAGGGCAGGCAGTTCCTCACTCCGCAGCCCGTCGGTTCCGTACACACCGACCTGCTGGGGCCCGAGTCCTGCCTCGATCAGGCCCTGGAGGATCTGCGCGCCCTCCTCGAAGGCGATCACCACGACGGCATCCGGCTTCGAGTTCTTGACCTGCTGCACGAGCTGGTCGTAGTTCGTGGCCTTCGTGTCGTACGTCTGGGCGACCGTCACGGTCGCGCCGCCGTCCTCCAGCGCCTTCTTGGTGGAGTCCAGCAGCCCCTTTCCGTAGTCGTCGGCACGCGCGACCAGGGCCACGCGCTTGTGGCCGTCGCCCTGGATGGTCTTCGCCAGGATCGGCCCCTGGAGGGCGTCGCTCGGCGCGGTACGGAAGTAGAACCCGCCGTCGTCGTAGTCGGTGAACGTGGGTGCGGTGTTGGACCCGGAGCACTGGACGACACCTTCACCGGTGACCCGGTCGATGATCGCCAGCGACATCCCGGAAGCCGCGGCACCGATGATCGCATCGACACCCGAGTTCAGTACGCGGTCCGCCGACTGTGACGCCACGGCCTCCTGCCCCGCCTCGTCACCACCGACCACTTTCGGAATCGGCTTGCCGAGCACACCACCGGCGTCATTGATGGTCTTGACCGCGAAATTCGTCGACTGGATCATCGGCGGCCCCAGAAAGGCCAGCTGTCCGGTCTCCGGCAGCACGTACCCGAGTTTGAGCTGACCGTCGCCGTCCTTGGCGGGGGCCGAGGACTGAGCACTGCCGCTCGTGCCGCATGCGGTCAGCAGGAGTACGGCCGCGCTCGTGAAGATCGCGGACCGCCGTACAGACGTCTTCATGTCCGTCTCCTCTCAGCGGAGGCTGGCGGTGGGTCGACAGGCCGGCCTTCCGCCGCCCTCTGTAATGAGAGTAGAACGATCAGCCTATTTCGGCTCGAAATGGGCGGAGAGCACTTCGTGCGACTGAAGCCCTACTTGGGCTGCAACAGGTCCCAGCGGTTGCCGTACAGGTCCTCGAAGACCGCGACCGAGCCGTACGGCTCGTGCCGCGGCTCTTCCAGGAAGCGGACGCCGGCCGCCGTCATCCTGGCGTGGTCGGCCGCGAAGTCCGCGGTGTGCAGGAAGAAGCCGACCCGGCCGCCCGTCTGCCCGCCCACGCTCGCGCGCTGGGCCTCGTCGGCGGCGCGGGCCAGCAGCAGCGCGGTGTCGCGGCCTGAGCCGGGCGGGCGGACCACCACCCAGCGGGTGCCGTCCCCGCGGTCGGTGTCCTCGACCAGCTCGAAGCCGAGCGCGTCGGTGTAGAAGGCGATGGCCTCGTCGTAGTCACGGACGACGAGGGTGACCAGGGCGATATGCGACATGGGCGCCACGTTATACGTATGACCAAGCCGGATCAACGCAATGGAAGAATGCGTGCCATGCACGCGCCGCCGCCCCCGCAGTACCCACCGCACGTCCTGTACCGCGCCCGCGCCCTCGCCGTCCCCGGCCGCCGCGTCGTCCTGGGCATCGCGGGAGCCCCGGGCTCCGGGAAGTCGACCCTTGCGGCCCACATCGTCGACGCCCTCGACGGCCTCGCCGTCCTCGTCCCCATGGACGGCTTCCATCTCGCCCAGGCCGAGCTCGGACGCCTCGGCCGGGCCCGCCGCAAGGGCGCGCCGGACACCTTCGACGCCGCCGGGTACGCCGCCCTGCTCGCGCGGCTGCGGGCCCCCGCCCCCGACACCACGGTCTACGCCCCCGCCTTCGACCGCGCCCTGGAGGAGCCGGTGGCGGGCAGCATCCCGGTCGCCCCCGATGTCCCTCTTGTCGTCACCGAGGGCAATTACCTTCTCCATGACGAGGGCCCCTGGGCGCAGGTCCGCCCCTTCCTCGACGAGGTCTGGTACCTGGAGATCGATGATGCAGTACGGGTGAGCCGGCTGGTCGACCGGCATGTGCGGTTCGGCAAGCAGCGGGCGTATGCCGAGCGCTGGGTGCACGACTCCGACGAGCCCAACGCCCGGCTGGTCGCCCGCGGCCGCAACCGCGCCGACTTCGTGGTCACGCAGTCCCCGTAGTCCTCTCGGCCGAAACCGCGCCCGCCGCGACGCTCGCGTGCGCCACCGCTGCCGTCGCCAGCCCCCGCACGATCGGGTGCGGCCGAGTCCCGTCTCCGTACAGCTCGGGCTGGAACAGTGTTGCCAGGAAGAAGGGATGTCCGGGCAGTTCGGCGATCCGGACCTGCCCCTCCTCGTCCTCGCCCGTGAAGTGCAGCCCGTGCGCCGTCAGCGTGTCGAGATGCCGCGAGTCGGGGCCGTACGAGCAGTGGTAGCGCTCCTGTGTCTTCTGCGCGCCGAGCACCGACTCCGCGAGCGAACCGGGCGTCAGCCGCACCGCGCCCTCATGGCCCACGAGCGAGCAGGCGAGTGGCGCGATGAGCAGGTCGTCGGCGTCGGGGTCGTTCTCCGCGTGGGCCACATCGGTGAGGTCGCAGACATCGCGCGCGTACTCCAACAGCGCGTGCTGGAAGCCTCCGCAGGTGCCGAGGAAGGGGATGCCGCGCTCGCGTGCGGTGCGGATAGCCGATAGGGCGCCCGCCTCGCTGCGGTACGGGCTGCCCGGCAGCACCCACACCGCGTCGAAGCCGTCGACCGCGCCGGGCTCCTCCGCGTCACCGGTCGGGATCCAGTACGCGTCGAGGACGAGCCCGTCGCGTTCGGCGAGTGCGTCGAGGAGGCCGGGGATACGGGTGTGGGACTTCACATGGGGCGAGCGATCGCCGACGAGGGCGATCCGGGCGCTTGTCCTCGTCACGCTGGTCTGCTTCGTAACGGTCTGCTTCGTGCTGGTCTTCGTCATGACGAACATGCTGGTCGCCAGCGCCGGTTCACGTCCAACGATGATCTGTACTCCCGCGATCGCGGATGCTTATGACATGGACCCGCACCTCCTGCGTACATACGTCACCGTCGCCCGGCTGGCCTCCTTCTCCGCCGCCGCCCGCGAGCTGGGCTTCACCCAGTCCGCCGTCTCGCAGCACATCGCCGCCCTCGAGCACGACCTCGGTATGCCGCTACTCAGCCGCCGTCCCGTCGCGCCGACCCGGGCGGGGGAGCGGCTGCTGGAGCACGCGGGCTCCCTGTTGCTGCGGCTCGAGGCCGCCCGCGCCGATCTCGCGCGCATGGCGGGCGAACCGGCCGAGGAGCTGACTCTTGCCGCATCCCCGCTCGCCGTCCGCCCGGACGCCCTCGCCGCGCTGCCCGTCTCGCGCGCGACCCTGCGCGTGCTGCCGCGCGAGGAGATACCGGTCGCCGTCGCGAAGGGCTCGGCCGACCTGGGGCTCGTCGACGGCCTCGCCGCGCCCAGCGACCCCTTGCGGCTCCCGGACGTCGCGCCGCTCACCGCCACGGGCGTCGCCGAGGAGCCGGTCGCCGTCGTGCTCCCCGACGGCCATCCGCTCACCCGCCGCCCAGGGCTGCGGCTCGCCGATCTCGTCGACGCCCGCTGGCTGGACGCGCCGGAGGCCGGACTGCCGCTGGACCAGCTGCGCGCGGCGACAGCCACGGCGCGGGGCTTCCGGCCCGCCCTGCGCTACGAGGGCACGGACATCCGCACGCTCATCGGCCTCGCGGCCGCCGGACACGGTCTGACCCTGCTGCCGCTCGCCCCGGCCCGGGCGTACGGGACCGTCGCCGTGCCGCTCACCGAGCCCCGGCTCGTACACCGCACCGAACTGCTGCACACCGGCGTGCTGCGGGGCCCTGCCGAGGAGTTGGCCCGTCGCTTGCAGAGTGGGCCCTAGGAGAACAGGGCACTGTCTGTACGCTCGAGGTTCTGGCATGCGAACGGAAGGCGGGTTGACGTGGGGCTGTTCCGGCGAGGGCCGAAGCGCGACGGACGCGATGCACCCCGGGACCCCGAGTTCTCCTTCTTTTCGGTGGAGGAGGGCACCCGCTTCCGCGGCCAGGTGCGCGAGGCCTTCGCCGAACAGGCCCTGGAGGTGACCGTCTACGCGGATGTGGTGTCCGACAGCGCGGGCCGCCAGTTCGGACTCGCCAACCTCGCCGCCGTCTGTCACAACGACGAACGCGGGCCGCGCGCCTGGCCCGAACTGGTCCACCACCACGTCGGGATGGTCCTGCGCACCATGGACGCCCCCTCCGCGCTGGACACGCTGCCGACCGAACAGATCCGCGCCCAGCTCTACCCCCGCGTCGTCGGCCGCGACGGCTTCAACCCGGCGAACTTCGGCTACGCCCGCTCCCTCGCGCCCGGCCTGTACGAGATCATCGCGCTCGACCTCCCCGAGAGCGTCATGATGCTCACCGACGAGGCCCTGGAACCCCTCGGCGACCTCCAGTACCTGCGCGACCAGGCGCTGTACAACCTCAGGGGACTGCCCGTCGAGGCCCATGAGACCGTCAAGGACGCCGACGGTATGCGCTTCGAGGTGGTCCTCGGCGACTCCTTCTACACCGCGAGCCGGGTCCTGGCGCTGGAGAGCGTCGTACGGCAGGTCACCGGGCAGCAACTGTCCCCCGACGGCGCGCTGGTGGCCATGCCCTTCCGGCATCAGCTGGCCTTCCACGCCATCCACGACACCAGCATGATCCCCGCGCTCAACGCCATGGCCTCGTTCGCGGCCTCCGGCTACGCCGACACCCCGGGCGCCATCAGCCCGTACGTCTACTGGTGGCGCGACGGCACGCTCACCCAGCTCAGCGACCGTGACGAGGACGGCGATGGCCTGCGGATCGTCGTCGGCGAGGAATTCCAGGAACTTCTCGAGCGGCTGGTGGCCAAGGGCCAGGACTGAACTCGGGGCGACGCGCGCGGGAGCTGAAACGAGCTCGCGCGCCCCACCCCCTGCGGGCAGGATGGCCCCATGGCCACCACACCCTCGCCCTTCACCGCCGACGACTACCGGGCCAGGATGGCCCGCGCTGCCGGCTCCGCCGCCGACGCGGGGCTCGCGGGACTGCTCGTAGCCCCCGGCCCCGACCTGGTGTACCTCACCGGCTACCGGCCCGCGGAAACCGAACGGCTCACCCTCCTCGTCCTCGCGGCGGGCCAGGACCCGGTCCTCGTCGTCCCGACCCTGGAAGCCCCGGATGCCGAGGAGGCCCCCGGCGCGTCCGCGCTGACCCTGCGGGACTGGACCGACGGCAAGGACCCCTACGCCGTCACCGCGCCGCTCCTCGACGTGGCCGGGCGGTACGGGGTGAGCGACAACGCCTGGGCCATGCATCTGCTCGGCCTGCAGACGACGCTGCCGCAGACCTCGTACGTATCGCTGACCGAGGCGCTGCCGATGCTGCGGGCGGTGAAGGACGCGCATGAACTGGAGCGGCTGGCCGCGGCGGGTGCGGCGGCGGACGCGACGTACGAGGAGATCCTCAAGGTCCGCTTCTCGGGGCGCAGGGAGACGGACGTCGCGGCCGATCTCGCCGCGCTGCTCAAGCACTTCGGCCACTCCCAGGTGGACTTCACGGTCGTCGGCTCCGGCCCGAACGGCGCGAATCCGCACCACGAGGCGGGCGACCGGACCATCGAGCAGGGCGACATGGTCGTCCTCGACTTCGGCGGCCTCAAGCACGGCTACGGCTCGGACACCTCCCGTACCGTCCATGTCGGCGAGCCGTCCCCCGCGGAGCAGCACATCCACGACGTCGTACAGGAGGCCCAGCGGGCCGGGGTCGAAGCGGTGAAGCCGGGCGTGGCCTGCCAGGAGATCGACCGGGCGGCACGCGAGATCATCGACGAGGCGGGGTACGGGGACTTGTTCATCCACCGCACCGGGCACGGGATCGGGGTCACGACGCATGAGCCGCCGTACATGATCGAGGGGGAGGGGCGGGCGTTGGTGCCGGGGATGTGTTTTTCGGTGGAGCCGGGGATTTATCTGCCGGGGCGGTTCGGTGTCCGTATCGAGGACATCGTCACGGTGACGGAGGACGGTGGGCGTCGGCTGAATGCGACGTCGCGCGAGATGGCGATCGTGGAGTAGCGGGCTCAGCCGTCCGCCAGGACCACGCAAGACTCCGGCGGCAGGTGCAACAAGCCGTCCGCGCCCGGTGGTTGGACCGGGTCCCAGGACGCCAGGACCCGCCCCCCACCCCCCAGCGGAATCGCCGCCGGGTCCTTCGCGAGGTTGACCGCGACCCTTGTGTCACCGCGGCGGTAGGCGAGCCAGCGTGCCGACTCGTCGAACGCCACCTTCACCGCCGCCAGGTCCGGATCCGTCAGATCGGGCTGCGTGCGGCGCAGGGCGATCAGTTCGCGGTGCCAGGCCAGCAGCCGGGCGTGTGGTTCGCGGGACCGTTCGGTGCGGTCCAGGCAGGAGTGTTCCCGGGTCTGCGGGTCCTGCGGGTCGGGGATCTGTTCCGCAGCCCAGCCGTGCGCCGCGAACTCCCGCCGCCGGCCGCGCCGTACCGCATCGGCGAGCTCCGCGTCGGTGTGGTCGGTGAAGAACTGCCAGGGCGTACGGGCGCCCCACTCCTCGCCCATGAACAGCATCGGCGTGAAGGGCCCGGTGACCACCAGCGCGGCCGCGCACGCCAGCAGCCCGGGGGAGAGCGTGGCCGAGAGCCGGTCGCCGAGTGCCCGGTTGCCGATCTGGTCGTGCGTCTGGGCGTAGCCGAGGAAGCGGTGCGCGGGGGTGATCGTCACATCGAGGGGGCGGCCGTGCGTACGCCCGCGGAAGCTCGAATACGTGCCGTCGTGGAAGAAACCGTGCGTGAGGGTCTTCGCGACGGCCGCAAGGGGAGCGGCCGCGAAGTCGGCGTAGTAGCCCTGGGATTCGCCGGTCAGCGCGCTGTGCAGCGCATGGTGGTGGTCGTCGTTCCACTGCGCGTGCAGACCGAGACCGCCCGCTTCACGCGGCGTCGTCGTCCGGGGGTCGCCGAGATCCGACTCGGCGATCAGGAACAGGGGCCGCCCGAGTTCGCCGGAGAGCTCGTCGACGGCGGCGGACAGCTCTTCCAGGAACGGCAGGGCGCGGGTGTCGGCGAGGGCGTGCACGGCGTCGAGACGCAGCCCGTCGATGCGGTGGTCGCGCAGCCAGGCCAGCGCGCTGCTCAGCAGATACGCGCGCACCTCGTCCGAGCCGGGGGCGTCGAGGTTGACGGCCGCGCCCCAGGGCGTGTGGTGGGTGTCGGTGAAGTACGGGCCGAAGGCGGGCAGGTGATTTCCGGACGGGCCGAGGTGGTTGTGGACCACGTCCAGGACCACCCCGAGGCCATGACCGTGCGCCGTGTCGACAAAGCGCTTGAGCGCCTCCGGTCCGCCGTACGGCTCGTGGACCGCCCACAGCGACACGCCCTCGTAACCCCAGCCGTGCACTCCCGGGAAGGGACACAGCGGCATCAGCTCGACATGTGTGATCCCCAACTCGGCCAGCTCGCCCAGCTGTTCGGCCGCCGCGTCGAGCGTTCCCTCGCGCGTGTACGTGCCGATGTGCAGCTCGTACAGCACCGCACCGCCGAGGCCCCGCCCCGCCCACGCGTGCCGCCATTCGTACGCGCCCTGGTCGACCACGGCGCTCGTCCCGTCGGGTCCTTCCGGCTGGCGGCGCGAGCGCGGATCGGGCAGCACAGGACCGCCGTCCAGCGCGAAGCCGTACCGCGCGCCGTCGCCCGATTCCGCCTCCGCGTGCCACCAGCCAGGGCGTCCTTCCGCCCGCTCCATGGGGAGCTCGGTGCCCTCCAGCCACAGCGTCACCCGGTCCTCGGCCTGCGGCGCCCACACCTCGAACAGCACTGGCGGTCCCCTCGTCGTCGATGCCCGTGGTCGATGCCGGTTCCATCCTGGCAAGATCGGGGTCTAGAAGCGGTCGCCTTAGGGCCATTAGGGTCACGAGCCATGTCGACGCCGCTGCCGCCGCTGCCCACCTTCCCGCCCGGTTTCCTCTGGGGCGCGTCCGCCTCCGCCTTCCAGACCGAGGGAGCCGCCGACACCGACGGCAAGGGGCCCTCGGGGTGGGACGCCTTCGCCGCCCAGGGCCGTATCAAGGACGGAGCCGACGCCTCGCGCGCCACCGGCTTCCACGCCCGCTACCGCGAGGACGTCGCCCTGCTCGCCGGGCTCGGCGCGGACGCCTTCCGCTTCTCCGTCAGCTGGCCGCGTGTCGTCCCCGGCGGCAGCGGTCCGGTCAACACCGCCGGGCTCGACTTCTACGACCGCCTCGTCGACGAGCTGTGCGCCCACGGCATCACGCCCGCACCCACCCTGTACCACTGGGACACCCCGCTCCCGCTGGACGAGGCGGGCGGCTGGCTGAACCGGGACACGGCGGCGCGCTTCGCCGAGTACGCATCCGTCGTCGCCGAACGGCTCGCCGACCGCGTACCGATGTGGATCACCATCAACGAACCGGCCGAGGTCACCCTGCTCGGCTACGCGCTCGGCGAGCACGCGCCGGGCAAACAGCTGCTCTTCGACGCCCTGCCCGCCGCCCACCACCAGCTGCTCGCCCACGGCCTCGCCGTGCAGGCCCTGCGCGCCGCGGGCGCGGCCAACATCGGCCTCGCCGTCTCCCACTCGCCCGTGCGGACCGCCGGGACCAGCGAGGAGGACCGGTTCGGCGCCGAGCTGTACGACACGATCACCAACTGGATGTTCGCCGACCCGATTCTCACCGGCCGCTACCCCGACGAGAACTTCGCCGCCCTGATGCCGGGGCCCGTCGCGGACGACCTCACCGTCATCTCCGCCCCGCTCGACTGGTACGGCGTGAACTACTACCAGCCGATGCTCGTCGGCGCGCCGTCGAACGAGGCGCTCGGAGACTTCGCCGGTGTCGGCCTGCCCGCCGAACTCCCTTTCGGGGTACGGGAGATCGAGAGCGAGCAGCGCACCGACTTCGGCTGGGCGGTCGTGCCCGACGGGCTGCGCGAGCTGCTCGTCCTGCTGAAGGACCGCTTCGGCGACCGGCTGCCGCCGGTGTACATCACCGAGAACGGCTGCTCGTACGACGGTCTCGACGACCGGCGGCGTATCGACTTCCTCGACGGCCATCTGCGTGCACTGCACGAGGCGATCGACGCGGGTGTCGACGTACGCGGCTACTTCACCTGGTCGCTCACCGACAACATCGAGTGGGTCGAGGGCGCGGCCCAGCGCTTCGGTCTCGTCCACATCGACTACGAGACTCTGGAGCGCACGCCGAAGGCCTCGTACGGCTGGTACCGGGACGCGATCGCCGCCCAGAAGTCACGGCACTGAACGTCACCCACCGAACGTCACAGCACCGAACGTCACGGCACCGAACGGATCTTCCAGACCAGCACACCGCCCAGCACTGTGACGAGCGTGGAGGTCAGATACAGCCCGGCGTAGCCGCCCGCGTACGCCACGACCGGCGCGGCCAGCGCCGGGCCGAGGACCTGCGGGGCCGAGTTGGCGATATTGATGACGCCCAGGTCCTTGGCGCGGTCGCCGGCCTGCGGCAGCACCTGAGTGATCAGCGCCTGGTCGACCGCGATGTACACCCCGAAGCCGAGCCCCAGCAGCGCCGCGGCACCCATCGCCACCGGCCAGGTGTGCCAGAACGTCAGCAGCAGCGAAGCCACCGCCATCACTGCCGAACTGACCGCCACCATGGCCCTGCGCCGCCCCAGCCGGTCCGAGACCACCCCGCCGGCCACCGCCGTCACCACTACGCCCGCCGTGTACAGCAGCGTCAGAATCAGCACGCCCTCGTCCGGATCCGCGTAATGCACCGCGTCCTTGAGGAAGTACAGGAGATAGAGCGTGCCCATCGCATTGCCGAGCATCACCAGAAAGCGGGTGAGCCAGGCCCAGCCGAAGTCCGGATGCGCCCGCGGGCTCACCCAGAAGTCCCTCAGCCGCACCGGCTCCCGTGCGGACAGCGGTACTTGGGGGTCGGGTGCCAGGAGGACGAAGGGCAGGGCGCAGAGCACCGTCAGCACGGCCAGCAGCAGATAGCCCGTCGCGATCCCCGTCACCACCATGGTCACAAGCAGCGCGCCGACGACAAGACCGAGTGTCTGCGGTATCCCGATGAAGCCCGAGACCGCGGCCCGCTGCCCGACCGGCACCTGGTCGGGAACCATGGCACTGGTCCCGGCGAGCATGGCGTTCAGACCGAGCTGGGCCAGACACCAGCCGAGCGCGACCCCGACGACGGTCGTCTGCGCTGCGGTGACGGCGAGTCCCACCGCGCCCAGCACCGCCCCGCCCAGGATCCACGGCCTGCGGCGCCCGAAGCGCCCGCCCGTACGGTCCGAGAGCGCGCCCGCGAGCGGATTGGCGACGACGGCGACCAGCGCCCCCACACCCGTCGCCCAGCCCAGCGCGACCTCTTTGCCCGACGGCGAGAGCTCGTCGATCTGCTCGGCGAGCAGCACTTGTATCGGCGTCAGAAAGGCCATGTACAGGCCCAGGTTGGCCAGCACAAGACCCGATATCCAGCCGCTGCCGACGCGGACCCGTGGCTCGGAGTGCAGCTCTTCCGTCGTCATGGGCGGCTCGCCATCAGCTCGGGGGTGTCCGGAGCTTACGGACACCCCCGAGCCTGATCAATGCTGCGAACCGGGCAGGAAGTGGATCCGCTCCTGCACGATCGGATGCCCGGCCTTCGCGAAGTTCGCCGCCATCGGGAAGTTGCCCTGATCGGTGGCGCCCGCGACGAACTCCGCGCCCCGCTCGGCCAGGAAGTGCGTGCACTCCACCAGCAGGTCGTACGCAAAGCCGTGGCCGCGCTGCTCCGGCACGACCCCGATGAAGCCGACGCACGGCCCCGAGGGGTTGTGCGCCGGGATCTGCAGACCGACCAGCTCACCTTCCGGTGTGTACGCCAGCTGCCACCACTCGCGGGGCGACGGGCACCAGTGGAAGAAGTCCAGCTCCTCCTGCGCCGCCTGGTCCACGCCCGACTCGGCGATGGCGCGCAGGGCATGAGCGTCGAGCGTCACGGAGTGGACGCGGCGCAGCACGTCGAGGAAGACGGCATCGTCGGGCTCCGTCCGGAACTCCAGCCGTCCCGGCCGCTGGGGCAGCCCGGACTCCGGCGTCCACCGGTACTGGTAGCGCTCCACCAGGACCTTCATCCCGGCCGCCTCCGCGGCGCGGATCCTGGCCTCACCGGCCGCCAGAGCCGCCGGGTCCTCGCGCCAGCCCGCGGGCAGGATCAGTACGTACTCGACCTGGTACGGGGAGATGCGCAGCAGTTCGGCACCCGCCTCCTCCTCGCCGTCGGCGAAGTCGAACCAGTTGATGTTGACGGGGGTTTCGTCATCGGGACCGCCCCACCAGGCGGCCCGCGCGACGACCTTGCCGTCGCGCAGCGCGACCCGCTTCCAGTCCGGCCGGTGCGTGGCCCGGGCCAGCGCGGGGCCCACACCGAGAGGGTCGGGCAGGGTGTCGAAGAGATACGCGTCGCTCTCGCCGAGCGCGCGAATGACCAGTCCGGTCATGAGAGTTGTCCTCCGGGAAGAGATGTGCGGTGTGCGCTCCCGGTCAGACTGCGAACGCGCGGTGGACGGGGCGGGAGCGCGGGAATCGTGTGGTCTGCACTGCTCTCGCCTCCTTCCGTCGGTCCGTGGCGTCGCGATCACGGTAGACGGCACGACAGTGGCCGTCCAGCGCTTTTGTTTCAACTGCGCTCCAGAAACCGCGCCGAAACGGCGGAGCGAGTGCTTCCGTGCAGGTCAGCAGCCGGTCGCGGGACGGACCGGAACGCCGCTGCTTCTGGACACCTGCGGCCCTTCGGCCCGACAATCTCGTATGTGACGTCCTCCTACGAGTTCCACACGTATCCCGCTCGGCTCTCAGATGCCGAGCGCGACCGTGTCCTCGGTGTGCTCAGAGAGGGCGCGGCCCAGGGCAAGCTGTCGCACGACACCTTCATCCGGCGCATGGAACTCGCCCTGGCCGCCCGCCGGCCCGACGAACTGCAGGCGCTCACCGCCGACCTCAACACCGAGAGCCGCTGGTCACGCCGGCTGTACAGCGCGGTCGGCCGCGTCTCCGCCTTCTCCGTACGGCTGCGCAGGGCCTGGCAGGCCGAGAAGCTGCCGCCGCTGCTGCTTCCTGAACCCGGCCCGTACCCCCTGCGGATCGGCCGCGACCCGGGCAACGGCCTGCGGCTGAGCCATGACACGGTCTCGCGCCTGCACGCCGAGCTCAGCAGGCAGGGCAGTCTCTGGATCCTGCGCGACCTCGGTTCGACCAACGGCACCACCGTGAACGGACGGCGGGTGACCGGCTCGGTCGTCGTGCACGACGGGGACATGGTGGGCTTCGGCCGGATGAGTTTCCGCCTCACGGCACGCTGACGGTCTTCTCCCGCGTGCAACTGAGGGGCGCGGTGGCGTCCTTCGTGGACCCGCTGCGCACGTCCTCCCGGTGGTACGGCTCACCCGTACGGGCGCACGCGGAGTGCGCGGAGGTCACGGTGAGCGGCGGCACTACTGCACGCCCTGATGGACGCGATGCCCGGCCTCCGCCGTGCGGACGGCTTCCGGCTCGCCGCCGCGACCGGGCTGCTCACACGCTCCCCGCGGACCCTTCTCGTACGGCCCTGCGGCTGAGCAGTGCCACCGGACGCTCGGCGAACAGCTCCGCCAGCGGCACGGCCCCGCCGGCGAACTCCCGTTCCGGAGCGAGCAGATCGTCCCAGCGCCCCTCCGGAAGAGTCAGTTCCGTATCGCCCCAGCCGCCCGCCTCCGCCAGCCGCAGCGACAGCCGGGTGACGGCCGTGACCGCCTCGCCCGTGCGGCAGAAGGCGACACAGTGCCCGGCCGCGGGACCGCTCGCGCTCAGCGGTGCGTACGTCCCCGACTCGCCGAAGACCTCGGGCCTCTCCCCGCGCAGCCGCAGCGCCGCCTTCGTCACCGCCGTCTTCTCGTCCGGCGGGCCCTCGCGGAACGGCCGCCGGTTGTCCGGGTCCACCAACGCCACATACTCCCGCTCCGTGCCCTGATACAGGTCCGGCACCCCCGGCATCGTCAGCTGGAGCAGCGCCGCGCCGAGCGCATTGGCCCGGACATACGGATCCAGCTTCCGGGCGAAGAGCGCGACCGAATACAGCGGCGGCCCGGCCGGACCCGCTCCCACGAAGTCGGTGACGGCCTGCTCGTACACCACGTCCTGCTCCGTCCAGGCGGTGTGCAGCCCCGCCTCCCGGGCGGCCTTCAGCAGGGCGGTCCGAAGCCGTTCGTCGTACGGGAAGCCGAAGCCGACCGCGGTCTGCCATGCCACCCACGCCAGATGCGGATCGGGCGCCTGCCCGCCCTCCAGGCGGCCCGCCTCCTCGGTGATCCGCCCGAGGAAGTCCGCCCACTCCCCGGGGCACTCGGACAGCACGGCGATCCTGGCTCGTACATCCGCGCTGCGTTTGGTGTCGTGCGTGGTCAGGACGGTCCCGGTGGCCGGCCAGTCACGGGCCAGCCGTTCGCAGTAGGCGTGGAACCGCTCCGGGCTCACCGCCGGACTGCCCGGATCACCGCCCACCTCGTTCGCCGAGATCAGTGGCACATAGCGGTAAAAGGCCGTGTCCTCGACGGACTTGGCGCGCAGCGCGGACGAGGTCTGTGCGAAGCGCGTACGGAACGCGTCATGGTCGGGCCCCTCGCCGAGCCGCCCGAGCGCGAGGTCGCGCACCACGTCCACTGCCGCTGCCTCCTCGGCCACCGCGAACGCCGCCTTCGCTGCTGCCGCCGCCGGTGCCGTCAGCACGTCCTCGCCGCCGACGCGGTACGGACGGTAGACGGGCACGCGCACCAGCAGCTCGCGGAGTGCCGACCGCAGCGCCCACGGGGCGTGGTCGCGCAGCGCGGGATCCGCCGCGCAGACACACGCGGCCAGGCGGGTCAGCGCCGCGGTCTCGGCGGCCAGCTCATGCGTGACCACCTTGTACGCGGCGCGGCGCACGGTCGCCTGCCAGTAGCCGCCCCGGTCACCGGCGGGAGCGGCGAACTCCCGGTACTGACCGACCAGTTCGACCGCCCCCGTCGGATCGGTGAACAGTCCGTCGATCTGCCGCAGCGCGTCGTAGCCCGTCGTCCCCGCCACCGGCCAGCCGGCCGGCAGCCGCTCGTCCCCGGTGAGGATCTTCTCCACCACGGTCCAGCACGCCGCCCCGCCCGTGGCCTTGTCCAGCCGCCGCAGATACGCCTCGGGGTCGGCGAGCCCGTCCGGGTGGTCGATCCGCAGGCCCTCGACGACCCCGTCCCGTACCAGCTCGAGGATCTTGGAGTGGGTGGCGTCGAAGACCTCCGGGTCCTCAACCCGTACCCCGATCAGCTCCGAGATCGTGAAGAACCGCCGGTAGTTGAGCTCGGTCCGGGCCAGCCGCCACCAGCCGAGCCGGTACCACTGCGCGTCGAGAAGCTCGGGCAGCGGCAGCTTCGCGGTGGACTCGCGCAGCGGGAAGCGCTGCTCCCCGTAGTGCAGGACGTCACCCTCGACGCGCATCGCACCCAGCTCGTCCCCGATCCGTCCCGCGAGGACGGGCAGCAGCACCTTCCCGCCGCCCGCCTCCCAGTCGATGTCGAACCAGGGGGCGTACGGCGACAGGGGGCCCTCGCGCAGCACCTCCCACAGGGCCCTGTTGTGTCCCGGGACGGCGGCCATATGGTTCGGGACGATGTCGAGGACGAGCCCGAGCCCGTGCGCCCGTGCCGCACGGGCCAGCGCACGCAGCCCCGCCTCGCCGCCGAGCTCCTCGCGGACGCGTGTGGGGTCGACGACGTCATAGCCGTGGGTGGACCCCGGCACCGCCTCGAGCACCGGCGACAGATGCAGATGCGAGACACCGAGCTCGGCGAGGTAGGGCACGGCCTGGGCGGCCGCCGAGAACGGGAATGCCGGCTGGAGCTGAAGCCGGTAGGTGGCGTTGGGCGTCATGCGAACGTACGTACCCACCTTGAGGGCTTCTGTGTCACGTGCACCGGCGGCCGTGTCGGCCGATCGGACTAGGACCCCCCGGGTGCGGGTCCCTTCGCGGGGTGCGGGTTCCGGGCTGCCCGGTGACGGGTGCGTGCCCTCTGGGGCCGCTTCGGGGCTCGTATTCTGGACTGCTTTCCTCACCGCGCTTCGCGCGAGCTGCGCCGCTTTACGTCCAGAACACGACCCCTGCGCGTCCCCCGCCTCGTTGAACGAGCCCCGTGCGCCCGGCGTGCAGCACTGCGGCGCGAAGCTGCCCGGGGGTACGGGGGCGCCAGCCCCCATCCAGGCCCGCACCTGCGGACTGCGGTACGGAACCGCCCGCACCAGGCCCCGGGCGGCCAGCCCTGCCCGGCGGCGCGAAGCTGCCGCCCGGGGGTGTGGGGGCGTCAGCCCCTGCCGTTCCCGTCAGGGTTTCGGGAAGGGGGGTGGGGTGGGGGACAACCCCCCGTCACGCCGGGCGACGCAGCACCGTGAGGCTCCGGCCCACCAGCCGGACCCGCTCGCCCGCCGCCACCTTCGGGCCCTCGCCCGGCGGCACGCCCTCCTTGCGGGCCGTGTCCACCACGATCTGCCACTGCCGTCCGTGGTTCACCGGCACCGCGAAATCCATGTCCTCCGCGCTCGCGTTGAACATCAGCAGGAACGAGTCGTCCCCGATCCGCTCCCCCCGCGGTCCCGGCTCCGAGATCGCGTGTCCGTTCAGGAACACCGACAGCGCCTTCGCGGACGCCGCCTGCCAGTCCCGCTGGACCATTTCCTCGCCTTCCGGGGTGAACCACGCGATGTCGGTGAGCTCGTCGTGTGTCCCCTCCACCGGCCGCCCGTGGAAGAACCGCCGCCGCCGGAAGACGGGATGGTCGCGCCGCAGCCACACCATGGCCCGGGTGAAGGCGAGCAGCGTGCCGTCAGTGTCCTCGCCCGGCTCGGGCCAGCGCACCCAGGACACCTCGTTGTCCTGGCAGTACGCGTTGTTGTTGCCGCCCTGCGTACGCGCGAACTCGTCGCCGTGGCTGAGCATCGGCACACCCTGCGACAGCATCAGCGTCGCGATGAAGTTGCGCATCTGCCGGTCGCGCAGATCGAGCACATCCGGGTCGTCGCTCTCGCCCTCGACGCCGCAGTTCCAGGACCGGTTGTGGCTCTCGCCGTCGCGGTTGCCCTCGCCGTTCGCCTCGTTGCGCTTGTCGTTGTACGAGACGAGATCGTGCAAGGTGAAACCGTCGTGGCAGGTCGTGAAGTTGATGGAGGCCAGCGGCCGCCGCCCGTCGTCCTGGTAGAGGTCGGACGAGCCGGTCAGCCGGGACGCGAACTCCGCGAGTGTCCGGGGCTCGCCACGCCACAGGTCCCGTACGGTGTCGCGGTACTTGCCGTTCCACTCGGTCCACAGCGGCGGGAAGTTCCCCACCTGGTACCCGCCCTCGCCCACGTCCCACGGCTCGGCGATCAGTTTCACCTGGCTGACCACCGGGTCCTGCTGCACCAGGTCGAAGAACGACGACAGCCGGTCCACCTCGTGGAACTGCCGCGCCAGCGTCGCCGCGAGGTCGAAGCGGAAGCCGTCGACGTGCATCTCGGTCACCCAGTACCGCAGCGAGTCCATGATCAGCTGCAGTACATGGGGGCTGCGCATCAGCAGGGAGTTCCCGGTCCCTGTTGTGTCCGTGTAGTAGCGGGGATCGTCGGACAGCCGGTAGTACGACGCGTTGTCGAGGCCCCTGAAGGAGAGCGTGGGGCCCAGATGGTTGCCCTCCGCGGTGTGGTTGTAGACCACGTCGAGGATGACCTCGATGCCCGCCTGGTGCAGCGCCCGTACCGCCTGCTTGAACTCGAGCACCTGCTCGCCGCGGTCGCCCCAGGAGGCATAGGCGTTGTG
Source organism: Streptomyces sp. NPDC005408 (assembly GCF_040606445.1). Classification (NCBI taxonomy): domain Bacteria; kingdom Bacillati; phylum Actinomycetota; class Actinomycetes; order Kitasatosporales; family Streptomycetaceae; genus Streptomyces; species Streptomyces sp. NPDC005408. The sequence goes on from NZ_JBEXEX010000005.1 coordinate 270,450, forward strand.
CGGGGCGAAGAAGCCGATGGTGTTGTAGCCCCAGTAGTTGTTCAGATTCGCGTCCACCAGTCGGTGGTCGTTGACGGACTGGTGCACCGGCATCAACTCGAGTGTGGTGACGCCCAGTTCGGTGAGATGGGAGATGACCGCGGGATGCGCGAGCCCGGCGTAGGTACCGCGCAGCTCCTCCGGCAGCTCCGGATGCAGCATCGTCAGGCCCTTCACATGGGCCTCGTAGATCACCGTGCGGTGGTAGTCGGTACGCGGTGGCCGGTCGTCGCCCCAGTCGAAGTACGGGTTGACCACGACCGATGTCATCGTGTGCGGCGCCGAGTCCAGGTCGTTGCGCGAGTCCGGCTTGCCGAAGTGGTAGCCGTACACCGTCTCGCCCCAGTCGATGGCGCCACTGATCGCACGCGCGTACGGGTCGAGGAGCAGCTTGGCGGAGTTGCAGCGCTGCCCGCGCTCGGGTGCGTAGGGGCCGTGCACCCGGAATCCGTACCGCTGACCCGGCATCACGCCCGGCAGATAGGCGTGCCGTACGAAGGCGTCGGTCTCGCGCAGCTCCACCGCGGTCTCCGAGCCGTCGTCGTGCAGCAGGCACAGCTCGATGCGCCGTGCGGCTTCGGAGTACACCGCGAAGTTGGTGCCGGCGCCGTCGTACGTGGCACCGAGGGGATACGCCTGTCCCGGCCAGACCTGCATAGATAGACCATTCCACTTCTGATCCGGGTGCTGGGGGGCACTTGGCCCAGATCCTCCCCGAAAGTATTGCCCGTAAGAGGGCCCCGCGGCGGTGGACGACGCGGTCAACATCGGGTTCCGTGTGTCGCCCCAGGAAGCAACCGCTATGAAACCGCTCACTCCGGCAGATCTCGCCTGGCGGAACGGCCGCACTTGACAAGGGAGTTGGGAAAGTACACTGCCGATCCGGCTGCACCGCGGACCGCTGGCGGAGTAGTCTTCCTTGATCGTTGAAGGGCCAGAGAAGGCGGTGCGTGGGTGAGCTCGGGAGGGCTGGAGCTTCCCCCCGGTGACGCAGGTCACGAGGGGGAAACCGCCGACGTCCCGCCAGGAGCGGTCTCCCTCGCCAGACCTATGGAGATCGGGGCGGAACTGGACTGGGGCGCGGACGCCTGGAGTGAGGTCCGTACGCGCGCACAGCGTGCCGGGCGTGCCTACATCTGGCTGAACCTCGTCGAACAGCGGCTGCGGGCCGTCGTGGCCGCCGTGCTGCGCCCGATCTACGAACCGGTGCACGGCGACGACTGGGTGGTGGCCGCGGCCGGGCCCGCGGGGCAGGAGTGGGTGCAGCGCGCGGTCGCGGTCCGAGAGGTCTCGCGCCGCAAGGGCTATCTGCTGGACCCAGCGGACGACAATGTCCTGTCCTTCCTCACCCTGCCGCAGCTGCGGGAGCTGATGGTCCAGCACTGGCCGTGCTTCGAGCCGTACTTCGACGACCGGCGCGATGTGGAGCTGGCGCTGGACGAGCTGGAGGTGGCGCGCAATGTCGTCTCCCGCAACCGCGCGCTGAACGAGGCGGTCCTCGCGCAGGCGGAACGTGCCTCGGCCCGTCTCCTGGACATACTCGGCAGCGGCGCGGGCGTCCCCTCCGCCGACCGGCTCCCGGTCGACGCGGTCGAGGATCTCGTCGGCGACCGCTACGCGGACGTGGTCTCCGTCCACCCCGACCGGGTGCGGCTGCAGCGCCAGATCCCGGCGGAAGACCTCTTCGGCGGGGCACGCCGTCTCGACGCGATCGGGATAGGCCTGAACCTCCTCGTCCAGAACTTCTCCGGCCGCCGGCTCGTGCGGCTGGCCGAGTCGGGCTGCCGGGTGCGGCTGCTGTTCCTGAATCCGGCGAGCAGTGCGGTCAAGCGGCGTGAGCGCGAACTGGGTCTCAAGAAGGGTGAGTTGAGCCGTACGGTCGAGATGAACATCCTCCATATGCGCAGGGTGCGCTCCCGGCTGCGCGACCCGGGTGCCTTCGAGATCCAGGTCTTCGACGAGACTCCCCGCTTCACGGCCTACCTGGTCGACGGCGACGGCCCGGACGGCCTGGCTGTCGTCCAGTCATATCTGCGCAGGGCGCGCGGCATGGAGGCACCGGTCCTGGTGATGCGGGGCGGCGGGCGGTCGGTCGTCCGCCCCGATCACGACAGCGAAAACGGTCTGTTCCAGACATATCGCGAGGAGTTCGAGTCCGTGTGGGCGGACTCGCGGCCCGTTTCCTGAGTTGTCAGTGGCGCGTGGGAGGGTGAATACCGATGGGGGAAACCGCGGGGGACACCCAAGAGGGACACCCACGGGGGAAGCACCACCGCACCACTGAGGAGGGGGCCACGATGGCTTGGCACGGGGAACCGCTGGTCGGCTTCGATCTGGAGACGACGGGGACGGAGCCGCTGGAGGCGCGGATCGTGACGGCCGCGATCGTCGCGGTCCGCGCGGGGGAGCCGGTGCGGCAGCGGGGCTGGCTTGCGGACCCGGGGATCCGCATCCCGGCACAGGCGTCGGCGATCCACGGCATCACCAGCGAGCACGCGACGGCGGAGGGCCGCCCGGCGCGGGACGTGGCGGACGAGATCGCGGAGACGCTGACCGGGTACTGGGCGCAGGGGGTGCCGGTCGTCGCGTACAACGCGGCGTTCGATCTGACGCTGCTCACGGCCGAGTTGCAGCGCCACGGCCTGCCGTCGCTGAGCGCCCGACTGGACGGCAGCCCGATCGGCCCGGTGATCGACCCGTACACCATCGACCGCGCGGTCGACCGCTACCGCAAGGGCAAGCGCACGCTGGAGGCGGTCTGCGTCGAGTACGGCGTGGTCCTGGACACGGCCCACGACGCCACGGCGGACGCGCTGGCGGCGGTCCGGGTGGCGTGCGCGATAGCGACTCGCCACGGTTCGGTGGCCTCGCTGACGCCGATGGAGCTGCATGAGCGTCAGATCCAGTGGTACGCGGAGCGGGCGGCGGACTTCCAGCGCTTCCTGCGGGGGAAGGGGGATGTGGAGGCGGTGGTGGACGCGTCGTGGCCACTGCGGGAGTTGGCGGCGCGGACGACGGGCTAGGGCCTGTCGTTCGGATCTTGCCGGGCTCGCGTGCCCTGGTGCGCGCTCCCCCGTAGCCCTTCGGGCACGGGAGGTGCCCCCACGCTGCGTTGTCGTCAGTCGCCGACGCTCCGCGTCGGCTCTCCCCCTGCCTTCGGCGG